>JBFJWV010000042.1:0-8234 GCA_041623515.1 Thermoplasmatota archaeon
TGCACCGAAAACGGGATGCCAATGCCCTCAACGTGGCCGCGCATTTCCTCCGGGTCAAGGCCCCGGTCGGTGCGCAGGGGGACCGCGTGCACGTGGGCCGCCAAGGGCACCCATTGGTCCAGCATCGCCGGCCATTGCTTGTCCTTGCTGAATCCTACGACCAATTGAAAGCCACCCAAATCACGGTGGGCAAAGTGGCGCCGCAACGCGACGGCACCCGCTTCGTTGTGGGCCGCATCGAGGAGGTACTCGACGCCATCGACGTGGATGGATTCCAGCCTCCCCGGGACTTTCGTGTGGGCCAGGGCCCGCTGCACGGCTTCCGTCGGGACCGTGACGCCGCGGCTGCGCAGCGCATCGCACGCCATGACCGCAAGTGCGGCGTTTTGCAGTTGATGCTCACCTGCCATGGCCACATCGTAGTGGGCCTCCCCCTGCGGGTGTACCAGCCGCAGCCCGTTGACGCCTGGCAGCAAATGGTAATCCTCCCCCAAAATGGCCATGGGCACTTCCCGTTCGTGGCTGACCTGCTTCAAAATGGCCAGCGCGGGCGCCTCGGCGCCGGTCACGCATGGGATTCCCGGCTTCATGATTCCCGCCTTTTCGGCGGCAATCTCTCGGAGGTTGTCGCCAAGAAATTCCTGATGATCCAGCGCCACGTTGGTGATGATAGTCAAGTCCGAATCAACCACGTTGGTTGCATCCAGGCGCCCGCCCATGCCGGTTTCCAGAACCGCCCACGCGACCTTTGCGTTGCGGAAATGCAGCAAAGCCATGGCGGTCACGATTTCGAAGAATGAAGGTGGGGTGCCGGCTTCGTCCAATGCATCCACGGGCTCCCTCAATTGGGCCAAAATGTGCGTGGCCTCTTCGGGCAAAATTTCGACGCCGTCGACGACGATGCGTTCCGTGAAGCGAACCAGATGAGGACTGCTGAACCGCCCGACCCGGTGTCCGCTGTTCTGCAAAGCGGAGGCGACGAGCGTGCACACGCTGCCCTTGCCATTGGTTCCAGCCACGTGCACGATGCGCATTGCCTGCTGGGGGTCGCCGACTGCGGCCAGCAGTTGCCGGACTTTGTCCAAGCCCAGTTTGATGCCAATGCGTTGCCGTGCGTACAGCCACGCCAGCGCATCGGCGTAGTCCATTCAGAACCCGGGGCCCCAGTTGGCGTCGTCCAAGCCGGGAAGGTCGGCCCACGAAGGGCCCGGCGCGACCGTGCCATCCGGTGCAACCCGCCCCTCAGCAAACAATTGGATGGTCCGCGGCAGCAACCAGTGCTCCATGCGCAATACGCGCGCCGCCAACGAGCCTTCATCGTCGTCCGGGTGGACAGCCAATGATGCCTGCAAGATGGGGGGACCGCCGTCCAATTCAGCCGTGACGAAATGGGTGGTGCATCCCGCTTCCGAGTCGCCCGCCGCCAACGTGTCGCGGATGCCGTGGGCCCCCTTGTGCCGGGGCAGCAGGGCCGGATGGATGTTGATGATTTGGCCGGCAAAGGCATCGCAGAATGCAGGCGTCAAGATGCGCATGAAGCCTGCCAGGACAATCAAGTCCGGCGCTTCGTCCGCCAGCACTTCGATGAGCCGGGCATCGTAATCTTCGCGCGCTTCGCCCGCAGCCGGCACCAATTCAACCGTCGCCGGCACACCGGCCTTGCGCGCGGTTTCAAGGCATGGCGCGCCGGCCTTGTCGGCGACCACCAAACTGACCTTGGCATCCAGCAGACCCTCCGCGGACTTGTGCAGAATGCTTTCCATGTTGCTTCCGCGGCCGGATGCAAGAATGGCGAGGCGCATCAATGACGGAAACTCCGCTGACCGCTGAAGACCATGGCGATGCCGTGCTCGTCAGCGGCGGTGATGACTTCCTCGTCCCGGATGGAACCCCCGGGTTGCACAATGGCGGACACACCGTGCTCGGCAGCAACGTCCACGGCGTCGCGGAACGGGAAGAACGCGTCACTCGCCATGACGCTGCCCGCAATCCGATCGGCGCCCTTGTGCGTTGCAATGAATGTGCTGTCCACCCGAGCGGTCTGGCCGCCGCCAATGCCCACGGTCTTGGTGCCCTGAACAAAGACGACCGCGTTGCTGCGGATGGCTTTCACACACCGCGCCGCGAACAGCAGACTGTCCATTTGTTGCTCGTCCGGTGTCACCTTGGTGACGGTCTGCCACGTCTTGGTGTCGTACGGCTTCAGGTCGCGGTCTTGCACGAGCATGCCGCCTGTGATGCTGCGGATTTGCGTCCCGCTGCGGTGGTATTCCTTCTCCAAACCCGGCACTTCCAGCAAGCGCAGGTTCTTCTTTTTCTGCAGGCGGGCCAGCGCATCGGGGTGGAAACTGGGTGCCACGATGATTTCCAGGAAAAGCTTGGCCAGTTCGTCGGCCACTTCCAAATTGACTTCCCGGTTCAGCGCCACCACACCGCCAAAGGGGGAATACGGGTCGCATTCCAATGCGTCGTTCCACGCCTGCGTGACGTTGTCGGCCACAGCGATGCCGCACGGCGTGGCGTGCTTGATGATGACACAGCACGGCTTTTCCGGGAACTCCTTGACCGACTCCAGTGCCAGGTCCGCGTCCAGGATGTTGTTGTAGCTCAACTGCTTGCCGTGCAGTTGGTTGGCTCGCACAATGCTGGGTTCGATGACGTTGCGGGGACCCGCCTTTTCGTACCAGGCCGCGCGTTGGTGGCTGTTTTCACCGTACCGGAGGACGGCGCGGCGGTCGTACGCAAAGACGAGATGCTCCGGGTAATCGGTGAGTTTGAATTTCTTGGAAAGCACGCGAGCGATGATGGCATCGTAGCGGGCGGTTTCCTGGAAGGCCCGCAGCGCCAACTCTTGCCGCAGCAGCTTGGTGTCTTCCACCGTGTCGCCCTTTTCGAGGGCGGTGGCCACGCGGTCGTACTGGTCGGCGTCGGTGACAATGTACACGTGGTCGTGGTTCTTGGCGGCGGACCGAATCAGGGTGGGGCCGCCAATGTCCACTTGTTCAATCAATTCGGGCAAGTCGGCGCCCTTTTGCGCGGTTTGTTCGAACGGGTAGAGGTTCACGCAGACCAAGTCAAAGCGCGCAATGTCGTGTTCCTCCAGCGACGCCATGTGTTCCGGAACGGCCCGGTTGGCCAGGACGCCACCCATGACCTTTGGGTGCATGGTCTTGACGCGCCCGTCCATCATCTCCGGGAATCCGGTGATTTCTGCAACATCCGTGACGGGCAGCCCGTCCGCGCGCAGCAATTGGGCGGTGCCTCCGGTGGAGACCAGTTCGACGCCTTGACGGTGCAGGCGTTCAGCAAAATCGACGATGCCGGTCTTATCACTGACCGACAGAAGAGCACGGGTGACTTGCATTTCCCCGTGGGCCGGCGACGAGTGATTGGCTTAAAGGGGGTGGGTGCCCGCTTCCAGTCGAGTTATTCGTGGTTCAAGCGCGGGGAATTCATCCACGCCAGCAAATCGAGGGCCACTTCACAGGATTCGGAGACTTCTGGGTTGGGGTCGTCGAGGAACTCGACGAGCACGGGCCGGGCCCGCTCTTCCCCGATGGCACCGAGCGCTTCGGCGGCTTCGTGGCGCACCATGACGTGTTCGTCCGCATCGGCCAAGACACGGCTCAGAACGTCGATGGCGTGGGGGTCCTGCATTTGGCCCATCACGTAGGCGATTTCGTGGCGCAACAATGCGCTGGGGTCATGGAACGCCTCCGCCAACGCGTCCACGGCGGCGGTGCCGCCAACGTTGCGCAATGCGAACACGGCGCGCATGCGTTCGAACATGGGCAGGTGGGTGTTCATCAATTGGGAGCGCAAGGTGTCCACGCCCGGCTCGTCGCCTACGGCCGCTTCAGGCGGCGCGGGGTCAACGCTGGTGAAACCGGATGCTTCCCGTTGGCCGTCCAGCCATTCGCTGCGGTCGCTCATTGGGCGTTCCCAGTTGAGTTGGTTCTTATCCCTTGCGACGGGCCCACAAAGCACCGCCCAGTGCCAGCAAGCCCACCCAAGCAGGCGATGGCGAGCGCTTGCCCTCGTCCACGGATCCGTCCACGGATTGCGTGGCGTCAACGCCCCACAACAAATCGCCATAGGCTCCGACGCCGCCGGTAAGCGCGACGTAGAAGGCAACGAGACCGCCGCTCTTGATTTCCATGTCGTAGGCGGCCAGCAATTCCTCCTTGCTTCCTGTCTGCACGTACAGCCATTCCAGGGTGTCGCAGGGCTGGTGGTAGCAAGGGTACTCTTCGTCGTGGCTGCCTTGGATGCGCATGCCCGCGGCCCCGCGGGCAATGAGTGGGATGTGATCGCTGCGTCCGTAATTGTCGTCGTACACCCAAACAAACCCAGGCGGTCCCTCCAAGTAGTCGTGCGCGACCTCACGCACCAAGAATTGGTAGTTGATGTTGCGCCGAAGAATCGCATCAAACTCGGGGTGCTGTTTGAGTTCCTCGTAGCACCCGTAACTCCAGCAGCGCCATTCTTCCTCCACGTGAATGGGCGCCGTGCGCAGGTTCAGGACGGCCAATTGTTCGTCGCCGCCGTCGTCGTACTGGGGCCAAATGTTGCGCGCAGGCCAGTTGATGCCGGGCATGTCAAAGGACTGGCTCACCATCACATCCACGGGCGCATCGCGCGGAACCTCGAGGAGGTCTTTCGTGAAATTGAGGTCGTCCGCGAACGCGATGGCTCCGTACAATCCCCATTCCTCGCCGTCGTACCAAACGAACACCAGGCTGGCCTCCAGCGGCCCGTGTTCATCGGTGTATTCTTTGGCGGCGCGCGCCAATTCGAGCACGCTGCACGCGCCACTTGCGTTATCGAGCGCGCCCCCACCGACGGTCAATTCGCGGGTGTCATAGTGGCCCCCGACCACAATCCATCGCTGCGTGTCGGTGCCGGGTAGAACCCCGATGATGTTGGTTCCACCTTCACCCAAGACGGCACCGGCGCCGATGACGGCTCCGCGATCAAAGTGCTGCAGGCCAGATTTGAGCCCCAGGTTGGCGAACACCGTCGCGTACTTGTCCACGAAAATATCCTGCGTCGGCGTTCCCATGACGCGGTAACTGGACGGGAAGTCCTTGGTCATTTCATCGACGCAATCGTGGATGTTTTGACCGGACAACATCCCGCCAAACTCGCCCAAGGCGGCCACGGTGGCCGCATCGTCCAGCTCAAACGGCACGCCGTCCGTGATTGCATCTTCCACGCCGGGTTGCGCGCCCGCCAGGGGCACTGCCATGGCCACCAAGGCCACCCACACCAATCCACGCATACCCCGGCCAGGGAACAGGGGGTTCTTGGCCGTTGTCTGAACTTAGGGCCGTACAACCAAACTTTCGGCCGTCATGGCGTCCGGTTTGGGCAACCCCATCAATTCCAGAAGCGTTGGCGCCACGTTGCACAGTGCGCCGCCTTCACGCAATTGCACGTCCCCTGCGTTGACTGCAATCAAGGGACTGGGACCCATGGAGTGATTCGTCGTCCGCCCTCCCGGCGTCCCATCTTCATTGCAGTGACACATTTCCTCGCAGTTTCCGTGATCGCTCGTGATGAGTGTCACGTAGCCAAGTGAGGTGGCGACGCTCGTGAGCCGGTTGATGCAGTTGTCAATGAAGCCCATCATTTCGATGGCCGCATCCAAGTTGCCGGTGTGCCCGACCATGTCCGGGTTGGCGAAGTTGACAATCAACAGGTCGTGGTCTTCACTGCCCAAGGCGAGCAGGAGCCGGTCGGTGACTTCGCCCGCACTCATTTCTGGCTGCAGGTCGTAGGTGGCCACTTTCGGGCTTGGAATGACGACCCGCTCCTCGCCCGGGAAGGGTTCCTCGCGCCCTCCATTGAGGAAGTAGGTCACGTGCGCGTATTTTTCGGTCTCCGCAATGCGGAATTGCTTGAGGCCCAAGTCGCTGATGTGCTGGCCGAGGGTATCCGTTGGCCGCGCCGGCGGATACGCCACCAGCAGGTTCGGGAATTTCAGGAAGGCATCGTCGTACTGGGTCGTGCAGACCCACAGAATGTCCTTGACGCCGCCGCGGTCGAAGTGATCGAAGTCCGGTTGCATGAATGCCCGTGCCATTTGCCGGCTCCGGTCGGGGCGGAAGTTGAGCCAAATGACGGCATCCCCATCGCGAACGGCCCCTTCCGGGTCAATGGATGTGGCCTGCACAAATTCGTCGTCCTCGTCCGCAGCGTAGGCCGCCTCCAACGCAGCTACCGCGCTTGCGGCGGATCGAATCCCGCTGCCTTGCCGGTACAATTGGTACGCTTGCTCGACGCGCTCCCAGCGCTGGTCCCGGTCCATGGCGTAATACCGCCCCACCAAGTCCGCGATGCGGCCCACATCCGCCAAGTGAATCTGGGCTTCCAGGGTTTCGAGGAATGTCTTGGCACTGCGTGGATCCGTGTCGCGCCCGTCGCAAATGGGGTGGACCCATACGTGGTCGGGATCAAGGCCCGCTTCCGCGGCGGCAAACAAAGCGGCACCAAAGTGGTCCTCGTGGGCATGCACCCCGCCGTCGCCGAGCAACCCCATGAAATGGATGCGGCCGCCGGTTTTCTTCACGTGGTCAAACGCGGCGTGGTAGGCTTCGTTGTCGTCAAAGGAGCCGTCTTCGATGGCCTTGTTGATGCGCAGGAAATCTTGGTAGATGACGCGGCCCGCGCCAATGTTCAGGTGACCCACTTCCGAATTTCCCATCTGGCCTTCGGGAAGCCCCACGTGGTGCTGGTTGTTGTCAATCTCGACGAACGGTTGTTCTGCGCGCAGCCGGTCCAGCGTCGGTGTATCGGCAAGCGCCACCGCATTGCAGGGATGATTGGGGTCGCCAAAGCCGAAGCCGTCGAGGATGACCAGAAGAGCTGGCGTGTGGGCCACGCTTGCATGACGCCGGCGTTCCCTGTTGAGGGTTTGGGCTTCAATGGGGGCACGCCAAAGCTTGTAATGGGCCGATGCAAACTCCGGCGTATGGTTGCGTTGCGCGCCGTTGCGGCGTTGGTCCTCATGGCATCGATGACCTTCGCAGGTTGCATTGAAGGCGAGCCGGAAAATTTGGCCCAAGAGGTCGACCCGTGCCTCGTCGAAAATCCCGGGGACTTCGATGCCTGCGCCGATGAGCCGGTCGGCGTCGATGGAACCGTGGCGCACGTGCACGATTACTGGGGCGGACGCGACGAACTGACCATCGTTGAGGCATCCATGGATACGGGCGGAACTTGGTTCGGCGACCCCATGCAATGGGCCTGGTTCCAACCGGACGCCGAACGCGTGGTGCCCCAAGGAACTGCTTCCGTCAACATCACCATCGCGTGGGACGACCCCGGACCCCAGGAGTGGTACGGCAACCCCCAGCTATGGGTGCGCAAGGCAAGCGATAGCGAACCGAAATTCGTCGCCGATGTGGCCAGCGGCGACACGGTCGAAATGGTTCTGACCAAGGAAGACGCGGATTTGCCGCACCAGGTCCTGAGCAGCTGGTTGTTTTGGTGGGTGGTTTCCGTTCCCGACGATGTCCGGCCCGTCACCTACAGTGGTGAAGTGAGCTTGTTCGTCACGGCCCACCGCGGGTTGCCCATCGAAGCATACCCGGGCCACCCCGACCGCTGGAACAACGCGACCGAATGGCTGGTTCTCGAAGCCGGCGACCAGCAGTTCTACAGCGGCGACGGGACCAGCCAAGAGTGGTCCTGCATGAGCGGCTGCCCCGAAGTGTACTCGCCCAATGACGGCGTCATCATTCCGTTCGATGCCGACCGCGTGGAAGCGGTTCTGACCTTGGCGGACGACACACCGTTCGTGATGGGACTTGCATACCACGGCGCAACCAGCCGCGAATTCCTGTACCCGGAGCCCGCCATGGAAGACGGGTTGACGCGCCATTACGTCATCCCCGTTGGCCCGGACGGCGACGGCCCCTACGCCGTCCAAAGCATGTGGGAATTTGCAGTGGTTGTCGAAGAGCCCGAACGGGACGGATGGACCTACCAGGGCTGGGACTTGTCCATCACGGTGCATCGCTACGCCGACGAATAGGCCCCTCACGCCGTCGGCGAATTGTCGCTCGTCGTCCACGCGGCCAACTCCGTATAGGAAGGCCCCGCGGGCGTCAGCTCGGAAGCCATGAGTTGCACCCGGTCCAAGGCGAACGATCCCCGTGGCGGTTCGATGCGCCGCAACAGCAGGCGCGCGTCGAACGGGCGACGAAAACGACCCAGTGTCACGTGGGCCA
>JBFJWV010000043.1:0-8091 GCA_041623515.1 Thermoplasmatota archaeon
ACCAACACCAAGCCCGCAGGCGACTGGATTTTGGACATTTTCTTGGTGGAAACAGGGGACTGCCCACCCCCCACGGCGCCCGGCGGCCCCGGCCACGCGGCCACATGTGAATTGGCCACGGGACAAGCCGGCGACCCCGGAAACCCCCTGCAAATTGTAAAGGTCAGCTTTACGACCTATGACGCCATGGTCGAAGCCTGATGGCGGCTAGCGATACGGCAGTGGGCATCATCGGCAGCGTGGTTTTGGTTGCCGTGATGGTCGGCGTTTTTGTCTACGAATACAACAACGTCCCCGATGTGGATGACGACCCAGACCCCGGCATGGATGCCAAGAACCCAGGCGCAAGCGACAGTGTCACCCTGTCCTCGGCGCCCGGTGGTTCCAGCACCTTCCGATTCGCCATGACTCCTGACGAAGGAGTCAGCGAAGTGGACGTGTCCATTGCATGGACGCCCTCGGCGGGATTGCCCGTTGGCCCCGCCGGACAGTACACGTACGTGCTCAGCGATGCCGCCGGCAACGAACTGGATGCCGGCACCACCAACGGCGACTACAGCTTCACCATCACAGGTGCCAGCGCCCAGACGTACCAGCTCGAATTGTCCCTGCCCCAAGGAGCAGTCGGGGGCGAAGCGGACATCGAAGCGGCCTTCGTGTACGCCTCAAGCGACGCTGAAGCGTAGCAAGGCGGCCACGCCGCCCATCCTTTGGAGGCGCTCGCCCGCGTCGTGGTGCGTGCTCACGATGCGCACATGGCACCGGGTTTCCTCAGCGGACGTGATCACTTCCGGGAAGGTTCCGGTGCGAACGACTTCGTCCGTGAGCAACACTTCCTCCGCAGCGCCTGCGCCGATGGCCATGGCCACCTCGCTGGGCCCGTATGCAACCAAGCCGTCGCCCTTGGCAATGCGGGCCATGACTTCGTCCACGGCGTGGGTTTCATCCTGAACGCGGTGGTCACGCGCCACTTGCGCAATGACGCCCCGCTGCAGGGCTTCGCGCAAGCCGGCCGCGCCGCCTTGGCTGGTGCCGTCCGTGCGGGCCCCCTTGACCAAGTCGGGGGCCTTGGTCTGGGCGTGTTCCAGGAACTCCTCGCGCCACCAGCCGGGTCCGACGACGAGCAGTGGCACCGCATTGTCGGGGCGTAGGGTGGCCAGTGTCTTGACCGCCTCATCGTAGAATTTCTTCTTGGCGTTCTGGGCGCCGTCGAAGCGCTTCCCCTGGCCGCCCGCCGGAAGCGCCCCCAGCAATCGCAAGCCGTAGGAAGCGAGCTGTCCAAACTGTGCCTCCGTATCGTCAATCGCCAGCAGCAAAACCTGCGGGCGTTTGGTGGCATCGATGGCCTCCTGAATGAGATCCAAGTGCCACTTCGCCAATCGGCCCGATTGCTTGTGGATGGTCAGGTCGGACCGGTCATCCCGGAAGACCAAGGTGTGGTGCCGGCCCAAATCCTGCGGCCCTTCCTCGATGACCCCGAGCACCCGCAGGTGGTCCGCAAATTCGTGCCATTCGACAGCTTCCACGCGAATGCCCAGCGTCATGCGTTTCTTCTCTGCCTTCTCGGAGCGCAATTTGTCATCGGCCGACTCGGCGGTGCGCGTGGTGCTCGCCACCACCAAGTCTCCGGGCTGGATGAGGTTGCGCAGGGTCCACAAATCGTCGAGGGTGTCGATTTGCAAGCGGAGAGTTCCCGCGCTGGGGTCCTTGTGCTTGAGTTGCATCAGAGCCCCTCCATGCGGACGGGACCGCCCGGCAGCACGTGCTGGGCTTCTTCCATGTCGCGGCCGAATCGTTCGGCCAGTGCGGCGGCCGCATCGTTCGGGTCCATGTCGCCGGGCTGCAACGTCACCGTGTCCGCATCGGCTGGGAAGGCGGCTGGGGGACCCCCCATGAGCTTCTCCACGTCACCGTCGGGGTCCGGCAACCCACCCTTGTTCAGGCGCACCAGGCCCACGGCCCATTGCATGGGCAGGCGATCGAGCGCGTTGCGCTTGCCATGGACGATCCATGCACCCCGAGGAACGAATTCCCCACTACGGGGCGTTTTGCTGACTTGACTCGCGTTGACCCAGTACGCGCTGGCCTCGCCGAACTGGCGCCAAGCCCGGCTGGCACAGACCGCGAATTGGCCGGCAATTTCCAGGTCATCGTCGCCGGGAACGCCATCGCCGCCATCGGCGGGGCGCACAACCACGCTGGGCGCACCGTGGATGCTCGCGTGGACGTACCGGTCTCCGTCGCGCAGGTATTTCTTGACCACGGCATCGTTTTGGCCGGCGTTGCGGCCGCCGACGCAGAGGAAGCCGCCAGGCGTCAATGTCCACCGGTAGCTTTCGAACCAGAAGTGCCGGCTTTGCTGCTTGGTGCGGGCGGGCGCAGCGCCAAAACCATCCAGGCCCTTGGCCAGCAAATCGGCCAGCAACTTTTGCGCCTCTTGGAGGGCCACGTTGGCGCCTTCCCGGCGGCTGCGCGCCTTTTTTCCCGCAGCGTACAACGCTTCGGCGTTTTCTTGCACATTGCGTCGGACGTCGACGGGGATGGCGAATTCTTGGCCTTCCAGGTCCGTGAGCCGCAGCGTCGCCGTGGCATCATGGCGCAGGGCCTCCAGCATGGCGGCCGCGGCGTTGCCATCCTTGGCCGCTTGCTTCAGGGTCGCTTCAATTTCCTGCCATGAACGGGTGGCGTGGGCTTTGTTGATGGTGGCGAGCAAACCTTCCACTTCTTGGTACCGCAAATACAGCACGTCACCGTGGAGTTTGCCTTGCGCTTCGTCGGCGGCAAATCCGTCGATGGCCTCCTGCATTTGGGCAATGCGTCGCTCCAGCTTGCCCTTCGCTTCATCAAATCGCCGTTGACGCGGATCGGCAGCAGCATCATCCTCATCGCTGGTGCCGACAAAGAACGCATCCAGCGCGTCCCGGAACGTGTTGGCTTCCTCGACGGGGTGCTCGTCACCGTAGGTTTGCATGGGGAACGGCACCGCGTCGATGCGTTCCTTGCCTTCGTAAACGAGCAACGGCGCCAAATCATTGCGCGCGACCGCTTGGCCCAGTTGCTCCACCTCGTGATGCAGCTTGGTCCAATCCTCCGCCGTCGCATCCGCCACGGCCAGATTTTTCTTCACGCCGGCGCGGGCACAAATTTCCTTGGCCCACTGGGGCCCAAAACCAAGGTCCACGGCCAGGAAGCGCACCACATCCTTGACGCCGGCTTGGCCCGCCGCAACGAATGCATCCAGGTCCAAATCAAAGGGAACGGCGCTGCCTGGCGGCGGCGCGTACACTTCGCCCTTGCGCAGGCGACGGGCTCCGTGATCCGCCCCGCGCATGGGCAGGAGAATCGTGTCGCCTTCCCCCAGCAAGAGCAGGTTGCCGTCTCCAAACAATTCGAAGACCAACGCCCGGGGACCGGCGCCCCGCTCCATGTCGATGCGCAGCAGGCGGTCAAAGCCCACCTGGGAAACCCCGACGACGCGACCGTTGCCCAATTCGCTGCGCAACACTTGCGCCACCATGCTCGGCTTGTCCGGATTGTCCGGGCTGCGGCGCGTGACGGTCAAGAAACGACCCAGCTCGAACAGCAATTCCAGCTTCCCGACCCCCTTGCGGCGCAAGCGCAACAGAACCTGGTCTTTGGCCGGCTGGTACGCCTTCTCAACCCGGCTGCCGCTCAGGAGGGGAGCGAGTTCTGCGGCGAGGCACGCCACATCGACGTTGGTCATTCCCTTCTTCACGACAGGAGCCTCGACGCCGCCCCACCCCTTTAAACGGGCCCTCCTTGGCCGCGCCGTGGCCAAAGAGGACAAGGGCAGCGACGACTACGAGTTCGAGGTCCCTGATTTTGACGAAGACGCCTTCATTCACAAGGAGTTGGTGTCGTTCAAGACCACGGGCGTGCTGTTCGCCTGGGGCATTGTCTCCGCTTTGGTCAGCTGGGGCCTTTGGGAAGCCACGGGCGCCAACAAGACCGGCTGGTACCTGGGCATTGGCATCATGGTGGCGTTCGCCTACCTTCTGCGCTTCGTCTACAAGGCCCTCAAGATTGACATCAGCCACTTCGGGCGGCGGGAATGGTTTGGAACCTTCTTCTTGCTGTTCTTTGCTTGGTTGAGCTTCTTCATCCTGTTCATCAACCCGCCCATCAGCGACCACGCCGACCCCACGGCCGCAGTCTTTGCCGCTCCCTCCATTCAACAAGAGGGCGGCGACGTCAACCTGGCCCTGTTCGCGGCCGACAACCTGCGCGTGGACCACGTGGAATTCCTGCTGCAGCAAGGCGCGCGCACCATCGCAACGGAAGACGATTTGACCGTCGCCGGCGACGGATACTGGACGTACAGTTTGCCTGCGGTCGCCGCCGGCGAATACACCTACACATTCACCGTTGAAGACAGCCGGGACAACAGCGCATCCGTTGAAGGCAAAGTCACCGTGAAGCGCCAAGCCGTCAAAGTGGGCCTGCCCGACGACGGCCGCCTGAGCAGCCTCAGCGGCGAAGTGCGCGTCGTGGTGGACGACTTGAAGCCCTGCGCCGGCGGCCAAATCCGCGACGGCGGCAACTGCCTGCGCACCGTGTACTTGGACCTGGACAATGGCCAGAAGGTCCACTTGCAGTGGGACGAAGCCAACACCCGCTGGGAAGCCAGCAGCAGCTTCACCGGCTGGTCGGAAGGCACCAACACCTTCCGCGTCGTCGCCGAGCAATCCAACCAATTCCAAGGCCACCACACCATCGAAGGCGGCAACCTGGTGCTGCCCGGCCCCTTCAACGTCACCGTTGAGGGCACCGTTGGCGACTACGAACCCAAGGTCATCCCCGAGGTCACGGACCCACCCATCACGCGCCAAACCCCCGGCTTCGAAGCCCTGGTCGTGGTCGGCGTCCTGGCCGCATTCGCGTTTGCAGCCCGTCGCAAGCAAGAGTAGCGCTTACATACGGACCCAAAGTCGGCGGCAATCCCGACCGGCCCCTTAGGGTAGTTTGGTATCCTAGTACGTTCGGGACGTATTGACTTGAGTTCAAATCTCAAAGGGGCCACTTTGGGCGCGCTTACCAGGCGCGCGCTTTGTCGAATTCGTCGGTGATTTCGCCGACCAGTTCTTCGAGCAGATCCTCGGCGGTGGCGATGCCGATGGTTTTGCCTTCTTCGTCGTGGATGATGGCCATCAGTTTGTGTTCGCGCTGCATGCGCACGAGAACACGGTCCGATTGGGTGTCGTGTTGAGTAAACAGGACACCGCGCAGGATGTCCGTGACGGGTTCGATTTGCAGTTGCTCGTCGGAGAACCGGAGCAAGTCTTTGACATGGACGAAGCCGAGGACGTGGTCCAGGTCGCCGTCCACGACGACGAGGCGGCTGTGGCCGGTGCGCGCACTGGTTTCCAGCGCGACTTTCATGGGGTCCTTCTTGCGCACGTACACGACGTGCTCCCGGGGCGTCATGACTTCGCTGACGTCGGTTTCCGTGAACTCGAAGACTTCGCTGATGACGTCGGCCTCGAAAGGCTCCACTTCGCCTTCGCTGACGCCCATCTTGGCCATGGATTCGATTTGTCCTTGCGTGATGAAGGGGAGTTTTTCGTCGGTGCTGATGCCGAAGAGGCTCAGGAATGCCTTGGCGAAGTGGGTCAAGATCCAGACGAACGGGTAGAGAACCAGTTGCACGACGCGCAGGGGCGTGACAAGAATCAACGCGATGCGCATGGATTGCCGCACGGCGATGCTTTTGGGCGTGATTTCGGCGAACATGAGCACGACGAAGGTCATGACACCGGTGGCGATGGCGATGCCGCTGTTGCCCCAGTAGCGCAGGGCCACCGCGGTGGCGATGGCGCTTGCGCCGATGTTGACGAGGTTGTTGCCCAGCAAAATGGTGGTCAACAGGCGCTCGGGGTGGGCCAGCATGGACTCCAACCGCTTGGCGCGGCGGTTTCCAGCGTCGGCTTTGGCCTTGATTTCAAAGGCGTCCGCACTGACAAGTGCGGTCTCGGACATGGAGAAGAACGCCGAACTGGCGAGCATTGCGACGAGGGAGCTGATTTCCCAAACCAGAGATGATGCCATCAGGCCGAGACAGGTGAGCCATGTGGCTCTTGGAGATAAGCAATCCGACGCTAGGACGGCATGGAGGGAGCGGTCTCTTCGAGCACCGTCGAAAGGACCACCATGGTGTTGGTGCGCCCAATGTGGTCTTGGCTGAGTGTGGTTTTGGCAAGGTCATCCAAGTCGGCGCGGTCGCGAACGCGTGCCAGAACCATTCCATCCCATTCGCCGGTGACGTCGTAGACGGCAAACACCCGCGGGTCTTTGCTGATGGCCTGCTGGACCGGGCGCAGGTGCCCCTTCTCGATGCGGAGGCCGATGAGGACGGTCATGGCCCAGCCGACGGCGTGGGGGTCGAAGATGGCGGTGTATCCCTTGATGACGCCGCGTTTTTCGAGGCGCCGGACGCGGCGGTTGACGGTGGCCAAACTCATGCCGGTTCGAGCGGCCAGTTCGCGGTGGCTGGCGCGCCCGTCTTCGCGCAGGGCACGCAGCAAGGTTCGGTCGGTGTCGTCGATGGCAGATGGGACGGTTGTTGCGATGACCACGGGTTGAGGACGCATTATTGCTCATTTGAACCGTTTGGGTGCAAATGACGCCCATTGCGTTTCACCGGAACCCTTGTTTCTGGTGCATGTGAACAGTTATAGCAATCCTGTTTTTGGCCGAAAATGGGAGTCACTCTCATGGCCGTCTTTGCCGAATACATCTGGATGGATGGGCACATGCCCACCCAAAAGCTTCGCTCCAAGACCAAGGTCTTGCCCAACACCGACAAGGTCACCGACGTTGCGGAACTGCCCGACTGGGGCTTTGATGGCTCCAGCACCGAGCAGGCCCCCGGCGACAAGTCCGACTGTGCCCTCAAGCCGGTCTACTTCTGCCACGACCCGATCCGCGGCGCCCCCCACATCCTGGTGATGTGCGAGGTCATGCTGGCGGATGGCGTCACCCCCCACCCCACGAACACCCGCGCCCTGCTGCGCGAAGTTCACGAGAAGACCAAGGACGAAGAAGCCTGGTTCGGCATGGAGCAGGAGTACACGCTGTTCCAGGGCATGACGCCCCTCGGCTGGCCCAGCAACGGCTTCCCCGGCCCCCAAGGCCCGTACTACTGCGGCGTCGGCGCCGACGAAGTCTTCGGCCGTGAATTGGTCGAAGCCCACATGGAAGCCTGCATCGCTGCCGGCCTGAACCTCAGCGGCGTCAATGCCGAAGTCATGCCCGGCCAATGGGAATTCCAGATTGGCCCCTGCACGACCATGGAAGCCGGCGACCAAGTGTGGCTCGCCCGCTGGCTCCTGTACCGTCTCGGTGAAGAAATGGGCATCACCGTCACCGTCCACCCCAAGCCCGTCAAGGGCGACTGGAACGGCGCCGGCATGCACACCAACTTCTCCACGAAGGCCATGCGCGACGATGGCGGCATGAAGGTCATCGAAGAAGCGTGCCAAGCCATGGGCCTGCGCATCAACGAACACGTCAACAACTACGGCGCCCACAACCGGGAACGCCTGACCGGACTGCACGAAACCCAGTCCATTGACAAGTTCAGCTACGGCGTCAGCGACCGCGGTGCATCCATCCGCATCCCGCTGCAAACCGCGCAAGACGGCAAGGGCTACCTGGAAGACCGCCGCCCCAGCGCCAACGCCGACCCGTACCGCGTGGCCCGCGTGCTCTTGGAAACCTGCTGCCTCGGCATCACGGAAGACCAAGACCAGCTGGTCGTCTAAACCGGATTCCTTTCACCCCCCTCTTCCTCTTCCCCTTCTGTTGTTTCCCCACATGCCTGATTGTGTGGGACCCGTTTCTTGCGCCCCAACTGCACCTGGTTTCCAGCCCCCGGCGGAACCTGCGGCACTTCGGCCAAGAACTCACCCACCACGCCATCCACAGCCGCGGCACCGAATCGGTTCTGTGGTGCGATGGCACGCACGGCTTCGATCCTTACGACTTTGCTGAGCTGAACCTCACACGGGGCCGCCAAGCCGATGACGGTGCGCAACGGGTGCTCATCAAACGCTGCATGACGGCATTCCAATG
>JBFJWV010000044.1:0-8070 GCA_041623515.1 Thermoplasmatota archaeon
GGTGTTGGCGACATCGTCACCATTTCCGTCAAGAAGGGAACCCCCGAGATGCGCCGCCAAATTCTGAAGGCCGTCATCGTGCGCCAAAAGCGCCCCTTCCAACGCCCCGACGGCACCACGGTGCTGTTTGAGGACAACGCCTGCGTCATCATCAACCCCGACGACGGCGAAGTCAAGGGCAGCCAGATCAAGGGCCCCGTGGCCCGTGAAGCCGCCATGCGCTGGCCCCGCGTTTCTGCAACGGCCAACACGATTGTCTGAGGTGTCAAGATGAGCAGCATCCAACCCCGCAAACAACGCAAGGCCCGCTACGATGCACCCCTGCACGTGCGCCGCAAGCAAGTGGCCAGCCACCTGAGCGAAGAACTTCTGCTGAAGTACAACCGCCGCAGCATCCCCGTCGTCACCGGCGACGAAGTCAAGGTTCTGCGCGGCAGCCACAAGGGTGAGACGGGCAAGGTCGTCGATGTCGACACCAAGCACCGCAACATCATCATTGAAGGCGTCACCATCAAGAAGGCGGACGGAACCGACGTTCCCCGCCCGGTGGACCCCAGCAATGTCCTGATCACCAAGCTGAACTTGGACGACGCCCGCCGTCGCACCAAGCTCGGTGAAGCCAAGGAGGCCTCCGAATGAGCAAGCACCTGAAGCGCTTGGCCACGCCCCGTTCGTGGACCATCCCGCGCAAAACCAACGTCTACACGACGAAGCCCTCGCCCGGACCCCACCCCATTGAGCACGCTGTGCCCCTGGCAACGGTCCTGCGCGACTACCTGGGCCTGGCCGCAACGGGCCGGGAAGCCCGCACCGCCATCGGCGGCGGCAACATCCAGGTTGACGGCCGCGTCGTCAAGAACGCCAAGCTCCCCGTGGGCTTCATGGACGTCGTCACCGTTCCGGCGATGAAGAAGTCCTGGCGCACCGTCATCGACGACAAGAGCCGCATCCGGTTTGTTGAAGTCGGCGACAAGGAAGCTGGCTGGAAGTTGTGCCAAGTGACTGGCAAGACCACCATCAAGGGTGGCCGCACCCAGCTCAACCTGCACGACGGCCGCAACGTCCTCGTCAAGAAGGACGACTACAGCACGGGCGATGTCCTGAAGCTGGAGTTGCCAAGCCAAAAAATCCTGGGCCACCACAAGCTGGAAGAGGGCGCGGAAGTGCTCGTAACCGGCGGCCGCCACGCGGGCGAAATCGCCCCCATTGGCAGCCTCGAAGTGACCCGCAGCCACAAGCAAAACCTGGTCCACTTGAAGGACGGCGAAGGAACCTTCACCACCATCAAGGCGTACGCTTTCCCCCTGGGAGGCGACAAGGAAGTCATCCAAGCAGCCGAGGTGAAGGTCGTTGCCTGAACAGGTCATGACCCAACCCCGCATTGCCAAGGTGACCGTCAACATGGGCGTCGGCGAAGGCGGCGACCGCTTGGAGAAGGCCGAGAAGGTCATGTCCAAGCTCACCGGTGCCACCCCCATGCGGACCTTCGGCAAGGTCAACAACCGTGAACTCGGCGTTCGGCCCGGCATGCCCATCGGCTGCAAGGTCACGCTGCGCGGCGAGTCTGCGGAGTCCTTCGTCAAGCGCTCCTTGTACACGCGGTTGAACAAAATTCACAACTGGAGCTTTGACAATCAAGGCAACCTCCAGTTCGGTGTGCCCGACCACACCACCTTCGAAGGCGAGCGCTATGACCCCGAGACCGGCGTGTTCGGTCTCGATGTTGCCATCACCCTCGAAAAGCCCGGCCACCGCATCAAGCACCGCCGGCTGTTGACGCGCAAGGTGCCCAAGCGCCACCGCGTCACCCGCGAGGAAGCCATGGCTTTCCTCTCCGAGAAATTCGACATTGAGGTGATCTAATGGGACTGGTCAGCAAAGAACGCAAAGTCTGGAAAGGACGCATCGAAGGCTGCGAATCGTGCGGCCGCAAGCGGGGCCTCGTGCGCCGCTACGGTCTCAACGTATGCCGCCAATGCTTCCGCGACAACGCCCACGAGTTGGGCTTCAAGAAATATTCCTGAGGTGAACAAGTGCAAAACGATCCTTTGGCAGACGCCCTGACGGTCATCCGCAATGCGGAGCGTGTCGGCAAGAAGGAAGCGGTGGTTACCCCCGCATCCAAACTCGTCGGACGCATCCTCAAGGTGATGCAAGAACGCGGCTACATCGGCCCCTTCGAATACGAAGACGATGGACGCGGCGGACTGTACCGCGTGACCCTCAATGGCGCCATCAACGACTGCGGCGTCATCAAGCCCCGCTACGCCATCAAGAAGGCGGAATTCGACGCATGGGAAGCCCGGTACTTGCCGGCCCGTGACTTCGGTTCCCTCATCTTGACGAGCACCGGCGGCGTGATTGACCAATACCAAGCGAAGGAGGCTGGCACGGGTGGGCGTTTGCTCGCCTACGTGTACTAGGTGATACCATGCCGATTCTGAGCGAAATCGACTATGAAGTGGCCAGTCCCGACGGCGTTACCGTCAACGTGGAAAACGGTCACCACACCACCATCACCGGCCCCAAGGGCACCCTGGAGCGGGCTTTCCGCTACCGTGGCGTCCGCCTCGCCGTTGAAGACGGCTTTGTGCACGTCCGCAAGGACCTGCCCCGCCGTGAGCACAAGGCCATCTGTGGCACCTACCGTTCTCACCTTGAGAACATGATTCGCGGTGTTACGGACGGCTGGACGTACCAGATGAAAATCGTGTACAACCACTTTCCCATCAAGGCCGCGGTCCAGGGTGACCAGTTCGTCATCGAGAATTTCCTCGGTGAACGCCACCCCCGCAAGGCCAACATCCTGCCGGACACCACCGTGCAGGTGAAGGGAGACGACGTCATCATCGAAGGCATCAACCGGGAACACGTTGGGCAAACGGCTGCCAACATTGAGCAAGCCACCCGCATCAACAACCGGGACATTCGTGTCTTCCAGGATGGCATTTACATCGTGAGCAAAGGCAAGGAGGCCGTAGCATGAGCGACCTGAGCAAGAAGACCGTGGCCGAACTCAAGGAAATGGCCGAAGAGAACGGTGTTGACCTGACGGGAATCACCCTGAAGGCGGACATCATCGCCGCCATTGAAACCGCCACGGCGGACGTTCCCGCCGAACCCGCTGCAACGGAAGCCGCTGAGGCTCCCGCTGAGGCCGAAGAGGTCGAGGAAGTCGATGTTGCCTACCAACCCAAGCAAAAGCCTGAGTTGACCGCTGAGCAAAAAGCCGCCCTCGCGGCCCGCGACGCCAAGCAACGCGCCAACCCTGCCTTCCGCCGCCAAGAGTGGTTCCGCTACAAGAAGCTCGGTGGCAAGAACGCCCCCTGGCGCCGTCCCCGCGGCATTCACTCCAAGATGCGCCGGCACTTCAAGTACCGGCCGCCGGTCGTCAGCATCGGCTACCGCACGCCCGCCGAGGCGCGTGGCTTGCACCCGAGCGGCTTCGAAGAAGTCCTCGTGTACCGCCCCGAAGACCTCGACGAGCTGGACGCCAAGCTGCAAGCAGCGCGCGTTGGTGGAACCGTGGGTGGCCGCAAGGCAGCCCTCATTGAAGCCAAGGCCGACGAAATGGGCATTCGTGTCCTGAACCGGAGGAATGCCTGATGGCTGACCTGCGCAACCAAAAGCGCCTGGCCGCCGAAGTCATGAAGTGCGGCGCTGGCCGCGTCAAGATTGACCCGGACCGCCTGGAAGAGGTCGCCACTGCGGTGACCCGCAGCGACATTCGCAAGCTGGTTAACGCCGGCGTCATCAAGGCTGCCCAAAAGCAAGGTGTCAGCCGCGGCCGCGGTCGCAAGCTGGACGCCCAGAAAGCCAAGGGTCGCCGCGTCGGCCCCGGCAGCCGCAAGGGTGCGAAGTACGCACGTCTTCCCCGCAAGGAACGCTGGATGGCTCTCATCCGCGCTCTGCGCTCGGAACTGCGTGATCTGCGCACCTCCGGCGCCATCGACCGGTCCACGTACCGCAACTACTACGTGCGCGCCAAGGGCGGTCAATTCCGCTCCCGCGCCCACATGGTGGCCCACATGAAGACTGAAGGAGCACTCACCAAGGAGGTCGAAGCCTAATGGCTCACGGACCCCGATACCGCGTCCAGTTCCGCCGCCGCCGTGAAGGCCGCACGGACTACCGCAGCCGCCTCGCCCTGCTGAAGAGCGGAGAAACCCGTGCCGTCGTGCGCCGCACAAACGGCAACGTCATCGTCCAGTTTGTTGACTGGGATGGCGAAGGCGACTCCATCAAGGCAAGTGCGGTCGGCCAAGAGCTCCAAAAGCTCGGCTGGACCGGCTCCGCGAAGAACACGCCCGCTGCCTACCTCACCGGTTTGCTGGCTGGCAAGCGTGCCCTGGAAGCAGGCATTGACGAAGCGGTCCTTGACATGGGCCGCCACGCCAACGTCCGCGGCTCCAAGGTCTTCGCCGCCCTCAAGGGAATGGTGGACGCTGGCGTCTACATCCCCCACGGCGACGACATGTTCCCGTCCGAGGACCGCCTCACTGGCAAGTTCCTGGACCAAACGAATGAATTCAACGCCGTGCGGGCCAACATTGGCATCCCCGCGGCTAACTCCGACAACGAGGAAGAAGAATGAGCGACGAAGCAAGCAAAACGCCCGCCCCCGCCGGTGGCGCCGCGCCCGCACCGGGCAGTGGCCGCCGTGGTGGCGGTGGACGCAGCACCCCCCGCCGTGAAGGCGCCCCTGGTGGCGACCGCCGCGGTGGACCCGGTGGACCGCGCGGTGGACCCCGTGGCGGCCGTGACGGCAAGCCCCGTCGCCGCCGCGACGATGACAAGCCCATCGCGGAATGGGAACCCAAGACCCGCCTCGGCCGCATGGTCAAGAAGGGCGAAATCAAGAGCATGAGCGATGCGCTCGGCTCCGGGCTCCCTCTGCGCGAACCGGAAATCGTCGACATTCTCTTGCCCGAACTCGAGGACGAAGTTCTCAACGTGAACATGGTTCAGCGCATGACCGACTCCGGTCGCCGTGTGCGCTTCGCCATCACGGCCGTCGCTGGCAACTCCGATGGTTTCGTCGGTCTCGGCCAAGCGAAGGGCAAGGAAGTGGGTCCGACCATCCGCCGCGCCATTGACAAGGCCAAGATCAACATGATCGAAGTCCAACGTGGCGCTGGCTCCTGGCAATCGGCCGACGGTGCCCCGGCACAATCGGTTCCGTTCAAGGTCAGCGGCAAGTGCGCAAGCACCGAGGTCACCATCAAGCCGGCGCCCCAGGGCACCGGTGTCGTGGCCGGCAACATCGCCAAGAGCGTCCTGCGCTTGGCCGGCATCCAAGACGCTTGGGTGTTCGCCAAGGGCCAGACCCGCACGACCACCAACTACGCCAAGGCGACCTTCTCCGCTCTCGAAGGCCTGCACAACGTCAAGATGACGCAGCAGCAGAAGGAGCGCGTGCAAGTTGTCAGCGGCCCGCAGAACGTCCAAGCCGTCGAGCAACCCCCGGTTGACGACGCCGACGCACCGGAGGCATCCTGATGGCTGTCGCCATTGTGCGCCTGCGCGGCATCATCAACGTGAAGCCGCAAATCAAGGACACCCTGAAGTACCTCCGTCTCAACGCAGTCAACCACTGCGTCGTCCTGCCTGACAACGAGACCACCAAGGGCATGCTGCAAACCGCCAAGGACTACGTGACCTGGGGCGAAATTGACGCCGAGACCCTCGCGGAAGCCATTACGGCCCGCGGACGCCTCGTCGGCGACCGCCCCATCACCGATGCGCACGTCAAGGCCAACACGGACTTCGGCACCATCGCTGAGTTGGCGCAAGCCATCGTCGAGGGCAAGTTCCTGTACAAGGACTTGGCCGAAGTCAAGCCCCTCCTGCGCCTGCACCCCGCCCGCAAGGGCCTCGAAGGCATCAAGCGCTCCGTCCAGAACGGAGGCGCCCTCGGGTACCGCGGCGAAAACGTCAACGAACTCATCCGGAGGATGATTTAGATGGCCAAGGGTGGCAAAGCCAAGAAGATGCGCGGGTCCATGACCCACGGCGCCGGCAAGAAGGCCCGCCGTGGCGCTGGCCTGAAGGGTGGCCGCGGACGTGCAGGTGCCAACAAGCACCGTTTCGTCCAGCTGCAAGTGACGGGTGGCAAGCACCCGCACCTGGCCGCCAAGCCGTTCGGCCGCCATGGCTTCACGTCCAAGAGCCGCACCCCGGCGGATGTGACGCTGAATGTCGGCGATTTGGCTGCCAAGTTCGACGGCAACGACATCGACCTGACCGAGGCTGGCTACACCAAGCTCCTCGGCAGTGGCACCATCTCCTCCAAGGTGACTGTGAAGGTCGCCAAGGCCACGGAGACGGCCATTGAGAAGGTCGAAGCCGCTGGCGGCTCCGTCGTCCTCGCAGACAGCGAATAAGCGCTTCGCACCTCCTTTTCCCCTTCCCTCTCCCTTCCCCTTCACCACTGGTCGGTCCGGGTTGCTTAAATGACCCCCTGGATTGGCCGCAAAAGTCCTGGAGACGCCCCGATGGCAGAGACCCGTTCCCGTCTGTACGCACTGAAGCCAATTATCGAGCGATGGCCGGCCATCCGCAAGCCGGAAGGCCACGTTGCGTTCCGGACGAAGCTGGCCTGGACGACGGGTGCTTTGCTCCTGTATTTCGCCCTCGCCAACATCACGTTGTTCGGTGTTTCCGAGCAGCGGTTGGACATTTTCGCCAACTTCCGCGCCATTCTGGCCGGTGCGTCCGGCACCATCATGCACTTGGGTATCGGTCCCATTGTGACCGGTTCCATCGTGATGCAGTTGTTCACGGGTGCCAAGATCATCAACTTGGACCTGCAGAACTCCGAGGACAAGGCCATCTACCAAGGTGCCCAGAAGGTCCTCGTCATTCTGTTCATTTTCATTGAATCCATTCCGCAAGTGTTTGGCTTCTTGGAGCCGGATGACCGCCTCATTGCGGCCATTGGCCACGGCAGCGCACGATCCATCATCATCGCCCAATTGGCGTTGGGTGCATTGATTGTGTTCCTGCTGGACGAAGTCATCAGCAAGTGGGGCATTGGCTCGGGCATCTCCCTGTTCATCGCGGCCGGTGTGAGCCAGGCGCTATTCCAGGGGACCCTGAACTGGCAGCCGGTCAACGGTGGGGCCTACGACCCCATCAACAACCCCCCCAGCGGCGCGCTGCCGATGATCATCTACGTGTTCACGCAACGTGACCTCGCAAGCTTGGTGCATCAGGGAGGGTTCGAGCAGATGTTCATTGGCAACGCCAATTTCCCGAACCCCATCATCACGTTCCTCGGCACCATTGCCATCTTCCTGTTCGTGGTGTTTGCGGAAAGCAGCAAGATTGAGCTGCCTTTGGCCCACGGCAAGGTGCGTGGCGCCCGCGGCCGTTACCCGCTGCGCCTGATTTACGCCAGCAACATTCCCGTCATTTTGATGGCGGCGCTGTTGGCCAACGTCAACATTTTCGCGCTGCTTCTCTGGCAGCACCCGTTCTTCTCCAAAATTCCCGTTATTGGCGGCGCTTGGTGGATTGGGACGTATGACACCAGCGGAGCCGGAGGCGGCAGTTTGTCGCCAACCGGCGGTGGGGCTTGGTACCTCAGCACGTTCAACGGGCTCAGCGATTGGTTCTTGCCGCTGTTTGACAGCGCTCGTTACGGAGCGGCGGCATACGGCCATGAGCCATGGCAAATTATCCTGAAGATGGTCATCTATCTGTTCCTGTTCGTTGGCGGCTCCATCATGTTCGCCAAGTTCTGGGTTGAGACGACCAACATGGGTCCCGAATCGGTTGCCAAGCAAATTGAGCGCTCCGGCATGCAGATTCCTGGCTTCCGCCGTGACCCCCGTGTCCTGAAGAAGATCTTGAACCGGTACATCCCGACCATCACGGTCCTGGGTGGTGCCATCGTCGGTGGCCTCGCAGCCATCGCGGACATGATTGGCACCGTGGGCAATGCAAGCGGTACCGGCTTGTTGCTGGCCGTGGGCATCTTCATTCGGACGTACGAGCAAATCGCGAAGGAACAAGCCATGGAAATGCACCCTGTGCTCCGTGGTTTCTTCGGCGCTGAGTAGCGCGGGA
>JBFJWV010000045.1:0-8030 GCA_041623515.1 Thermoplasmatota archaeon
CCCGAATGCTTCGAAGTGGAGCGCCGCCTCAAGGAAGAACTGGACATCCCCATCTTCCATGATGACCAGCACGGTACCGCCGTGGTCATGATGGCGGGCCTCATCAATGCCCTCAAGGTCGTCAAGAAAGACCTCAAGGATTGCAAAATCATCTTCAGTGGCGTTGGGGCCAGCGGCACGGCCTGCACCAAGATTCTGTTGGCTGCCGGCGCCAAGAACGTCATTGGATTCGACAGCCGCGGCGCCGTCCACCTTGGTCGTGATGACCTGAATGACGCGAAGAAGGAGTACGCCAGCATCACGAACCCGGACGGGTTCACGGGCGACATCCATGCCGGTCTCAAGGACGCAGACATTTTCGTTGGCCTTTCCGCCCCCAACCTCCTCAACCGCGCTGACATTGAATCCATGGCCAAGGACCCCATTGTGTTCGCCATGGCCAATCCCGACCCGGAAATCACTCCGGAAGAAGCCGGAGACGCCGTGGCCGTGATGGCAACGGGGCGTTCCGACTACCCGAACCAAGTCAACAACGTGCTCTGTTTCCCAGGCATCTTCAAGGGCGCATTGGACGCGGGCGCCACGGACATCAACGAAGAAATGAAGCTCGCGGCGGCCCATGCCATCGCCCAACTGGTCAAGGAGGACGAATTGTCCGCAGACTACATCGTTCCCAGCGTGTTCCACCCCATGGTCGGCAAGAAAGTGGCCAAGGCCGTCAAAGCCGCCGCCATCGAATCGGGAATTTGCCGCCGCCGAAGCAAGGTTGGCGAAGCTCTCGATAAGGCGCGCGGCTAGGCGCCCATCAGTTTCGCCTCGATGCGCGCACTCGCTTCGGGTGAAATTTCGAGGCGGCTGCGGAGTTGCTCGAGCCGCTTGCGCTCATGCAGCGTGATGGTGCCGTCGGCCCAGGCAAATTCCAATTGCTCCCGAAACAGGGCCTGGCGTGCATCGGCACCCATGTCGGCAACCGGCTGTGCGCCGGGAACCGCGGCGGACGACACGCGCTCCGCGAAGCGGCGCAGAGGCGAGAACGCGATGAATAGCAGGCCGGTGGCAAGAACGCCGATGACGCTGCTGCCGAACACGTCCTCCATGTAGGCGCCGGTGATTTGTGTGACGGCAACGAAAAAGCCCACGAAGATGGCCACCAGCGTGGATTGTTTGATCGTGAACTTCACCTTGGCGTCCAAGCCAAGAATTTGGTACCGGAGGATTCCATACACCAACAGCATGGGTTGCAAAATAATCAACCCGCGGCTCAGCCAATCATCCATTTCCAGGGCAAAGGTCAGGTCAGTTGAGACGACCAGAAGTCGCCGAATGGTGTTGAGCGCGGCCAACGATAGGACCGTCACCGCGATGGCGCGCGTGGATGAGCCCAACCATGTGGGGGCCCATGCCCACGCCAGTAGGGACAAGCCGACGACCAGGGCGGTCAGCCAGCGCCCGGGCGCGCTCATGTCATCGACGCGGAAGAAACAGTGAGCATCGATGCTGTTGCAGAGGGGGGCCAGCACCAAGGAGCCGACTTCAAATGCCGAGTAGAACGCCATGCCGGCTGCAATGATGGATCCGGAGGCCCGCACCGTCCGGGTGTTGGATTGGCGGGCGACCACGAGCACCCAAAGCGCCGTCAGAAGACGCAGAGGGTCGTAGAGTCCTTGCAGGCCGGCCACCCAGCCACCTGCCACTCGGCTGCCCTCGACCGTGTATGCCCACCCAGGCACTACGGCCAACATTGTGTAGAAAAAACCCAGGGCCCCCACCAACAACGTGGTCCGCGAGCCCGTGCGCCGACCGTAGACGGAGGCAAACACCGCTGCGAACAGGGCGAAGGTGGCCAGCATGGCGTGCTCCAGTCCTTTTTCGAAATGCAACCAGAACTCCGTGGGGTTCCCGAGCGCAATTCCTTGCACCAGGTTTTCCAACCCTCGGGTCGCCAGCAACCCGGCCAGCGCCCAATGGACGGCACTGCGACGCCCCAGCCAGATTACGGGAACCGCAACAGCCAGGAACAACACGCCGATCGCGTAATCGATCGCCGCGAACAACTCCACCACAAGCGCAAGCCTCCCCCGGCGCTGTAAGTGTTTGGGGCCCGTGCATCACCTGAACGTTTGACGGCCGTCCGAGACCCGTTATATGCGTTTGAGGGCCAGTTTGCGTTGTCCTTGGAGGCAACCACATGAAACGAACGAACATTTTGGCCATTCTGGCAGCATCCGCCCTTCTGATGGGCGCGGTCGCGATGCCAGTGGCTGCGGAAGAAGAACAAGAGAGCGAGTCGGATGCGCAATCCGACGCAGACCACGACCGCCATGCGAAGCGCGATGAGGCGCGCGAACGCAACGCAGAGCGCCACCAGGAGCTGCGCGAAAAATACGAGGCCCGCAAGGACGCCGCTCGTGAGAAGCACGACGACCGCGAGGAAGCGTTTGAAGAGAAAATGAAGGCGCAGAAGGCCATGCGGGCCCACAAGGCCCTGCAAGGTGCCATTCAGGCCCTGGAACACCGAATCGTGAAGTTGGAATTCATGGAGCACCGCATCGAAGACGCCCTTGAATCGCCCAACAGCACCGACCTGAATCAAACGGAACTGGAGCACAAATTGGAGCGCGTGGAAGCAGCTCAAGAGAAGATGATGGAGCGCCTCAAGCATCTGTACGAGAAACAGAAGGCCCTTCGAGAGCGCTGGCACGCCCACGTCCAGGGGGATGACGCCGAGGATTCATCTGGATCCGACGATCTGGACGCATCCGAATCCGACGCGACCGAATCCGACGAATCCGTGAGCGACGGCGAAGCCCCTGAATCCAGCAGCGAGGACGAAGCCGATGCGGGCGACGATTCGCCCGAGGATCCGTAATCCCGCGGTGATGACGTGCACGGACGCTTGGCCCTGGCCGTCGGCTTCTTGCTCATTCCCGCTGCAACGGCGCAAGACGTTGAATCGGGATGCATCGAAGCCTCCCCCTGCGAATGGATTGTGGAAATCGACGACGACGGCT
This sequence comes from Thermoplasmatota archaeon, assembly GCA_041623515.1. GTDB lineage: Archaea > Thermoplasmatota > E2 > JACPAO01 > JAHFTW01 > JBFJWV01. The sequence goes on from JBFJWV010000045.1 coordinate 3,012, forward strand.
TCGATGCCGGCCTGGTCGATTTGAACGGCACATCCGGCGATTGGTACATTCTGGATGTCTTCAACTTTGGAGACAACGCCCACACGGTCCGCTTGGATGGACACGGCATCGAACTGTCGGTGCCCAGCGTGGATTCACGCCAGAGCAGTGCGTTTCAATTGGGTGCTGCGGGCACATACTCCTTGATGCACGCTGCCACGGATGACGTGGTTTTGGTGACCGTGGAGGCAGCGGACTCCTTGTCCGAAGAGTCGTCCGATGGAAACAAGTCCACGCCCGGCACCGCGATTCCGGCGACCCTCGGGGCACTGGCCATTGCGGCCTTCCGCCTGAGGCGCTGACTGCAAGTGAAGCAGTGGTTCCATCCCCCTCTTCCACCTTCCCTTTCTTACGTGAAGCCCACATGGATGAAAGTGGGATGCGCGCTGGCCCTTACGCTGACATCGTCATGTGCAGCGTGCATGCCCGGTCTTGCGGAACTGAACCGCAGGAGACATCACCATGCAAGAATACGACATCGCGCCTCACCTTGACGAACTCATCAAGGCGCTTGGAAACAAAGTAGGAACAACCGTCAGCGAAGACGATCTGAAGGACGAACTGCGCAAGTACATGGAATACGGCGTCCCCGCTGCGGAAGCCGTCCGCACCATCTTGCGGCACCACGGTGAAAATGCGCCGGCCGGCGCAGCCAACACGGGCCCCGTGAAGCTCGCCGACGCCCCCAATGACGCCCCCAATGTGGATGTCCTGGCCCGCCTCATCACCATGAACACGCGCACGGTCAATGCGCGCGGTGAAGAGAAGGAAATCGTTTGGGGCTTGCTCGGCGATGAAACCGCGAGCATCCCTTACACCTCGTGGCGCCCCTTGGAAGGACTGGAAAAAGGCGACGTCATCGAAATCCAAGGCGCATACACCAAGGAATACCGCGGCGAGACCCAGATCAACTTCGGCGACCGCACGCGCATCGCCAAACGAGACCAAGATGCGGTTCCCAAGACGGCGACCGAATTCCGCACCGTGAAAGTGCAAGATTTGAAGGAAGGCCTCCGCGGCTTCCAAGTCACGGGACGCTTCCTCGACGTGCAATCGCGGGAAGTGCAAGTGCAAGGCAACCCCAAGACCCTGTGGAGCGGCCAATTCGCCGACCCCACAGGAAAAATCGAATTCACCTGCTGGGATGACCTTGGACTGCAGCAAGATGCCGTGGTCACCATCCAAGGCGGCTACATCCGCAGCTTCCGCGGCACGCCCCAATTCAACTTCGACAAGGAAGCCATCATCACCCCCTTCGAGGGCGAGTTCGCGGACAAGTCGGACTTGGACGTGGTGCACACCATGACCGTGGGCGAGCTGGTTGAGAAGGGCGACGTTGGCGACGCCTCCGTGCGCGCAACGCTCCTGGAAGTGCGCCCCGGCAGCGGCTTGGTTTGGCGGGACCCGGAAACCCGCCGCGTCACCGACGGAAACGCTCCTGGTGCCGAGCCCGACTTGCGCATCAAGGCCATCCTGGACGATGGCACAGGGTGCGTGCAAACCATCATCGGACGGGCCGACACCGAAGCGCTCCTCGGCAAAACCGTTGACCAATGCCTTGAGGAAGCGAAAGCCGCCTTCCCCAATGGCGATGAGCTGATCATGCGCCAAATCGCGGACAAAATCACCGGCCGCGTCTTCCTGGCGCAAGGCTTCGCTCGCGAGGACGACTACGGAGTGATGTTCATTGCGCGCAGCATCGAACAATCCATGGAAGATGCGGAAACCGAGGCCCAGAAGCTCATCGAATCCATGGGAGGCGCGTAAATGGCCATCCGTCGCGAAGTGGCCCACCGCATGTTCGCGCAGGAATACAACGCCAGCCGCGTTCACCTGCAAGGAGAGGGCGACATGGCGCCCAGCTATGTGGTGACGCCATTGGGCGCCAAGGTGAACCGCCTGCACGTGGTGGGCGTCTGCACCGAGGTCGAGCCTGTCGGTGAATCCGGCGACCTGCTCCGCGCGCGCATCAGTGATGGCACGGGCGTTTTCACGGTCTACGCCGGCCAGTACCAACAGGAGGCAATGGACGCGCTGGACGAAGTGGCCAGCGATTTGCCCGCCTTTGTGGCCATTACGGGCAAAGCTCGCACCTACGAGCCAGAGCCGGGCTCCATGTTCGTGAGCGTTCGCCCCGAATCGGTCCACGTGGTGGACGAAGCAACACGGGATCAATGGATTCTGGATACGGCCCGGCGCACGAACGAGCGTTTTGCTCTGGTCGCCAATGCACCCGAGGACGGCAGCGGACCGGAATCGGTTCAGCTGGCCCAGCAACACTACGGACTCTCGGACACGGACCGCTTCCAGGCCACCGCGATGACGGCCCTTCAGGCCCTTCTACCCGGCGGAGAAGTGGAAGTCCACACGGTCCAATCGGGAGGCGATGAGGAGCGCGGCGTCCCAGGAGACAGCAGCGAGGCTCCCGCATGGACTCCGCCGCCGAAATCCGATGCAGACGAAGCCAACCCCGAGCACGAAGCGGTTGACGACGCGGTCTTCGAAGTGGTCAAGGGACTGGAAGGCACGGACGGTGCCAACTGGGATGACATCGTGACCCAGTGCGCCTCGGCGGGCACGGGCAGCGAGGCCGTCGAGGAAGCCCTCAACCGGCTGATGGACAAAGGCCTGGTTTACGAGCCGACCTTGGGCGTCCTGAAGACGACCTAGGGCGCCGCGCCACCCTTCTTCCTTTCTCCTATTCCCCGAGCAGTTCGCCGTCGGGGCCAAACACGAACATGCCGGTCTTGAGCCGACTGGCCTCTTCCTCGCTCAAGGTCTCGGACTTGGCGTCCTTGTGAACAATGGCCGAGTTTCCGAACGGGTCCTCAATGACCAGGGTGACGGGTTCGGCTGAGCCATCCCGCATTGCTTGGAAGGTATCCAGCAGCTGTTGGACGCGCAATTTCTGCTGCGCGTCCTCTGCGTCCCGGTGAAGCTGATCCAGGACGCTTTCGATGCGCACCAAGATCCCTTCGATGTTCGTGATGTACGCATCGCTGGCGATGCCCGGTTCGATGTCAATTCCCAATTCAGGGATGCGCACCGTGCCACTGCCGGAGCGAACAACACGCACCGACATGGCACCGGCATCCTTCACCGTGTATGCAACACGGATGGGATCCTTGCTTTCGGTCAGGACGAAATCCGTGTGCCGGTAGCCGCATGCATTGCAACGGAGCATCGTCTCCAAGGACTCACCCAAGTAGGGCAAATCAATCTGCTCGGCGCGGTACTCGAGGCCCCGATGGGAGCAGGCAGGGCACACGGCATCGTCGATGGTGCTGACGGGCACGAAAGCGCCGACCCAAGGTCCGCTAAAAGCGTTGGGCGCTGTGCGGGGGCCTAGAAGGCGCCGCGGGCCTTGCGGCGGTCGATTTTGACGCCGGTTGGCGCCACAATCATGGTGGTCTTACCGAGTCCGGCGATGTCCCCGTTGATGTCGCTCACGAGCTTCTTCAGGTCGCCCGTGACGCGGCGCAGAATGACTTCATCATCCGCAATGGGAGTGAAATCAAGCAACAGCAAGTTGCCTTGGTAAACGTAGTTGGCGTATTCGCGCAGGTCCTCGTACTTGTTGATTTCAGCCACACGCACCATCATGCTGGCGGTGGCGTCGAACAATTCGGCACCTTCGGTGTATTCCTCAAGGTCGATGTACTCGCCCTTGGGACCTGCGACCTGCGTCTTGGAGACGAAGAGATCTTTCAGACCCATGTATGCATCCCAGTTTTTCGATGGGACAGACGCAGATAAAGGAATGGTTGTGCCTTCAAGCGTCCAAATCCCACAAGCCATCGCCAATGTGGTGAACCGAGGCGACCGATTTTCCCTTGTTTTCCGCCGCCATGGTGGGCCCATCCATGATGCATGTCCCCACGGCCAAGGGCGCCATGTTCCGTTCGTCGCGAATCCAGCACCAGTCTCCGGGTTGCAAGGCCGGGTCGGCATCGACAATGCCCGGCGCCATGATGTCAGCTCCGTTGTGCACAAACTTCACGGCCCCCATGTCCACCGTGACCGCGCTCGCCTGGGGACGGTAGGCCATGAGGCCGCGTACGGAAAGAAACGGCTTGTCATCACGAATCAAGCCATGGACGACGCCATCGACAATGATGGCATCATAATCGGGCAATGACCCGGTTTCAACCGCGGCGGCATCATCCCAGAGATTCAGGCCACCAAGTGCCTCTGCCAAGGAGTCACGCAGGGCACGCGCCTGCTTCGACTTCAGCCGTGTTCGCTTGCGAATACGGAGCTCAGTCACAGGAAACCGATGGCCCCAACGCTCATAAAGAGGACCTTTGTCGCGCGGCCCGTTCCCTATGAGCAAAGGCACTCCCTCCATGCGCGGTGGCCACAAAACGCACATTCGCTGCCGCCGCTGCGGCCGCCACGCGTACCACCTGCAGAAGAAGCGCTGCGCTTCCTGCGGCTTCGGCGCCACTGCCAAGCTCCGCTCCTACAACTGGGCGAAGCACCACTGATTCGACCAAACCGGTCCGAGTCATTTTTCTGGCAATAGCGCAAGCCAGGCCTCTACCCGCGGGGATAGTCAAGTGGCCAACGACGATGGATTTAGGATCCATTCCTTAGTGGTTCGCAGGTTCAAATCCTGCTCCCCGCACTCCCATTCCCCTTCGCTTTGCAGCGAAGTGCAACAGGGCCAAGGCACGGCCCGGATGCTCCGCTAAGGCAGGGCACACGTTACCGGCATCCCCTAGGCCTACTGGACGCTGATTAGGTGTGCCTGGAACGCCATTGGCAAACCACCCGTGCATGGCTGACCCGGAGTGCAACCCGAGTACCCGTACGCTTCGCTGATGCCAAACCGACTGGCACCTTCCTCCGCTTCATTCAGGCCCCCGACAAGAGAGGTGAAGCCCGGAATGGTTTGGCCGTACCCGAAGGTTGCGGCCCGGTAACTTCCGGCGGGGCGGGCACTAAAGAGGTCGAACCACAGGTCGCGGCTGGTGGCCG
>JBFJWV010000046.1:0-7990 GCA_041623515.1 Thermoplasmatota archaeon
CGACCCGGCAACGCCAATCTGGCAAAGTGACTTGGTGCGCAACCCATACCTTTGGGGCGCCCTGGCCCTCAGCTCGGTCTTCATTCTGCTTGCCATTCACCTGGGCCCCTTGGCGGCCGTGCTGCAATTGACCCCCCTCAGCGGCCGGGCGTGGGCCTTGGTTCTGGTTGCGAGCCTCGTGCCGTTGCTCGCTGGGCAGGCGGCTCTGGTGTGGCGCGAATCCCGCCGACGCGCAACCGCGAGCCAGCATGAAACGGGCCGGGCCCAAACTTAAGGCACCGACGGATGGGCGGCGCCCATGGGCTTTGGACCGCTGGAAATGCGGGCGATGGTGAATAATCGAAGCCCCCAGTAACGTTCGCGGACAAACCGCACGTGAATCCCATGTCTGAACCGTTCTCTCTTGTGTATGATTTTACAGCCAACGCCAACCACATCGCCGATGTGCAAACTGCCGCCAACGCCCTCACGGCCGATGTGGAAGCCAATGAACCGGACGTCCTGACGTACCAATTCTTTTGGAATCCGACCACGGGCCAAGGTTGCTTCATGGACACCTATGCATCCAGCGAAGCGTTCCTGGCCCACGCACAACGGGAGCCCGTCAACCAAGCGCTCGCAACCATCATGGGCAACACGACGACCAACAACTTGGTCGTCTTGGGCAACGTGACCCCCGAGGCGGCTGGGGCGCTTGCCGAAATGGGCGCCACCATCATCCCGCCCAGCAGCGGGTTCAACAGGACCCCTCTCACCGCCGTGTCCTAAGGGCGCTTGAGCTTCAGAATCCACCAGCCATCGATGCGTTCAACGGAGCATCCACCAAAGGGTGAATCTTCGATGACGGGCAACACGTGCTCGTGCAGCGCGTCGGTGGTGTAACCGTGGGTTCGAAACACCATGCGCGCCAGAGCCAGCATTCCGGGCAGGGGTTTGCGCTCCGTCCACCCGGCAAGTTCCATGCGGGTCATGTCGCCCGCGCCTTCGACAATCCAACATTCGCCCCCGGGCTTGAGTGTACGATGAATTTCCTGCAACGCCTTGTCTTGGCCCACCCAGTGGTGGAATGACTCCGTCGTGAGCACGCGGTCGAAGTGGTCGTCATCGAACGGCAAATCGCGGCTGTCGCCCACCTGAAAGTCCACTTCGGGCGCGTTGCGCTTCGCCCGTTCAATCTGGGCTGGATCCAAATCCATCCCGATGACGTATGCCCGGGGGTGGCATTCCTCGAGGGCCGCGGCGAGGTATCCCGGGCCGCACCCGATATCGAGAAACCGGCCCTCATCGGGCTGCATGGCGGCCACTCGCATGTAGAACGCCCGCAGTTGTTTGGCCACGAGCCAGTCGTACATCGCATGTCCGCCCCGAGGCAAGGTTTCCCGCACGGCGAACCAGAGTCGGGCGCGCACAAAAGCCCGTTCCAGGCAAGATTTTAGTCGCACGGGCCCGATGAAAGGCCATGGCGCTTCCGCCAGTGACTTCCGAGGAACCGTTGACGCTGGAGGCAACCCCCAAGCGCGTCCGCGCCATGAAAGAAGGGCGCATCATTGCGGATTCCAACCGGGCACAACTGGTGCGACGCGCATTTCCCCCGCCGCGGACGTACGCGTTCCCGCCCGAAGATTTGATTGGCAATCCGCCGGAGGATTCCATTGAAGTGGACGGCCACGTGGTCATCCAATGGGAGTCCGCCGATCGCTGGTACGAGGAATCCGAAGAGGTGTTTGTGCACCCAAAAGATCCCCATAGCCGCATTGAAGCATTGCACACCAAACGCCACATCCAAGTGGAACTGGAAGGCAAACTGCTTGCCGACACCACGCGCAGCGTGATGTTGATTGAGGCCCACCCCTACCTGCCCATTCGTTTCTACATCCCCCACGACGACGTGTCCTTGGCGCGGTTGCGCCCCAGCGACACGGTGACCCAATGCCCGTACAAGGGACACGCAACGTACTACGATGTGGAAGGCAGCAAGGACTGGAAAAGGGACTTGGCCTGGGAATACCGAACCCCCCTGCGGGAAGTTGAGCCCGTGCGTGGCCGCATCTGCTTCTACAATGAACACGTGGATATCACGATCGATGGCGAAGCCGTCCCACGGCCCAAGACGCCCTGGTCCTAGCGCCGGGTTTATCGGACGCGGCGGTAACCCCCAAACATGGCCTTCACCCGGCAAGTTACCCTAAAGGCACCGCCGAAGGCCGTCTTTCAACTCCTCCTCGACGTGACCACCCTGGAAGAGTACACCCCATGGCGCGTCGAACCGATGGGCGACGCAGTTGGCGTGGGATTTCAATGGAAAGAAAAGCGCGGCCTGAAGCGCCGGACGTGGACGGTCACTGCGTTTGACCGCCGCGGTTTCACAATGACTTCCGAGTGCAACGGCCTGAGCTTAACCATGGCCGCAAAAAAGGGCGGGCCGGGTTCGTGCAACGTCCAAATGCGGGTTGATGGGGCCGCGGCGGCCGTCGCCAAATTTGAGCGCAGCGATGGCGACCGCCTCGACGCTCTCAAGGCCTGGCTCGACGGCTAGTCCCTCATCTGTTCACGCGCTGCACAGCAGGCACAATACGCATCCGGACCGATGGCTGGGCATGCGAACGGCGTTGTTTGCGATGGTCGCTCTGGCTTTGGTTCCCGCAGTGGCTGGACATGGCGACCAGTCCAGCTTGATTGGTGAATGGACGTTGGCGCCCGGAGAAACGTTGGACTTCGAGCGATCCATCCACTGGCATCGGGTGATGGGGCAGCTGGAAGCCGATGCCGACATTGTCTTCGTGGCCAATGGAGACATTGTTGCCGGACCGGCCACCTCATTGACCATCAATCACCTCGTCAAATGCTGCGATGCGGTCTGGTCGGATGTGCCGTTTGCCATCCAAAATGTCGGCAACGCACCCGCCACGGTGCGGGGGGACGTTGCATTTCTGCACGACAACCTTGCGGTCGTGGCCCACAATGCCGAAGGCGGGGCGGGGATCCAAACGCTCATGATTTTTGCACTGGTGATCGGTATCCCTGCACTCAGGGCGCACCGGCAAATCACAGAACCCGTCGGCCGGTGGTTGCTGGCAAGCCGGATTCTTCACGGCGGGGCGTGGGCGGTTGCCCTGACCCTTGCCTTGATTGGCATGGTCCGCTTTGGTGGCGGGCCCCTGGTTGGCTCCCTTGGCGCCACGGCATGGTTCCCTTCGGGCCTTGGGCAATTCCTCAACACTCATTCACTGGTGATGCTCGGCTTGATGGCCCTCTGGGGAGCGAGCTACGCTTGCCTCGCAGGTGCACGCCGGCGCGGCGCCAACGCCATGATCGACGGGCACCTGTTCGTTGCCGGCGCGCTTGCGGTTGGCGTGGCCATGCGGCTGGAGGTGGGAGGCTTCGCCCAGGTCGTGCTGGTGTCAGCAGTCCCCGCGTTGCTCACCTTGACGGACTTGCATGCAGGCAAACTGTACACCGTATGGACGCGAAGACTATCCCCGCGAGGAGGATGACTTGGCATGGCCTTCAATCTCGATGCCCTGCTGCTTGCCATCCACCTGATTGCTGCATCCGCATGGTTCGGCGCCGGCTGGTACGACCGCCTCATGGTCACCCCAGCCATCCGGGCGGCCGGCCCTGCCGGCATTGAAATCATCAAGCAAGTAATTCACCGAGGAGGCGGAGCCAAATGGTTTGCACCGGCGTCCATGCTGACGGTCATCAGCGGAGGGATTCTGTACTGGCGCCTCGGCATCACCTTCTCAACCATTTCAGGCGTCATGGTCAGCGTGGGGGCGGCTTTGGGCATCATTGCCGTGCTGCTGGGCATTTTCCTGCATGGTCCCGCTGAGAAGGCGCTCAAGCAAGCGGTGGAGGCAAACGACCCCGAGGCGATCTTGCACCGCGCGGAGCACCTCGAGCGGCACACCACCGTCGCGGCAGGGATTGTGACGGCTGCCTTCTTGCTGATGGCGCTCCGGTACCTGATTGTCTAAGCGACGGCGTACGCTTTGCTCAGCCGTTCCGTGACGTTGCCCAAGCCGGCAGGCAATGCCTTCCAGCGGCACTGCAAGGGCACGAACGTGTCAACGGCGGTGACCCCCGGGATGCTGCGGATTTCGCGCACCATGTCGGCCAGGTCTGCAGGGGACTCCACCAGAGCGATGAAGTTCAACTCGGAATCCGTGTAAACGCCGTTGGGCAGCAAGTCCGGAAATGACCTGAAGACCTGTGCGGCGGCGGCGTGGTCGTTGTCAATGAAGACGTCCATGATGCACGATTGCAACCCGCGAACCGGCATGTGATCCACCAAAGGAACCACGCAGAATGTCTTCTTGTCCCGGAGGCTTTGGATGCATTTGCGGGCCGTTTTGGGGGTCACGCCAACCCGCGCTGCCACATCCGGGGCTCCCGCGAACAGATCCTTATGCAGCTCCTTCAGGACCCGCATTTCCAGGTCAGTGAGGGGCTCGCCGTCCCAGTACCTACGCATGATGAGCCGGTGACCTGAGGCTCCAAGAGAGGCCGCCAATTGCGCAGCTGCTTCGTCGGGATTCTCACCGACGGGCGCGGGCATGTTGAGTCGAATTTCGGGGCGGTCCAGGCGCATCGTGATGCCGGGATAACCGCGTGCAAAGACAACCTCCGCGGCACGGTCACATGCGTCTTGATCGGGGAATGTGAAGCTGTAAAATGCGACGTGGACACCAAGCAGGGTCGAGTTGGGGAAGAAACTCAGACCCAACAAGACCCCTGCTTCTTCCATGTCCGCAAGACGTCGCTTGATCGTGTTGCCGTGAACTCCGAGGGTTCGCGCGATGTCCCAAATGCCAAGCGCTCCGCGCTCTTCATCAACGGGGTTGAATGGATTCCAGTAGAGCAAACGAAGAATCTGCGCGTCCACTTTGTCCATCGAACAAGGAGGGGAAGGAGGGCTCATGAGGTTTACGCCGTGGCCGCGTACCCGGGCGTGGAAGAGCGAATTTGGGCCCCGCGAACGGTGGCGAGAATCAGAATCACTCCGCTAGCAATCAACGGAAGATGGAAACCGTACTCGAGGGCAAGCAATCCGTTGACATTGTTGCCGTTCACCATGTGCAGGCTGTCGTGAATCCAGAACGTGGATGTGACAAAGCCAATGGCAAGATGCACCGGCACGCTCAGCGCGGGAAACATTTGGCGCGTCCATGGCAGGGCAAAGGACCAGTATGCGATGCCGAAGCCCATGGCCAAGGATGCCAGCAGCGTGTAGAACATCAGCATGGCCACTTGGGCTCCACTTGGCTGTGGGCCGTCGTCCGGCATGCCCCCCCAAACCTGTTCACCCAATGGAGCCCCCGGGCTCAAGGCAAAACCAACAATTCCGAAAACAAGCGTCGTGATGACGAATTTTGTGCGCAGGCGCATGCCAAGTCATGCACTTCGGCCGGCTATGGCGTTGCTGTGCAGGGCTTGCACATTACGGGTACTTGAGCGGGACGCGCCCGAGGCGGTCCGCAAGAATCCCCATGGCCGTCGCGGTTTCCATGCTGATGCCTTGACCGGTGAGTTCGTGGTGCCGCTCCACCACGTTGAGGATGCGCTTGGGTACCCCTTGCTTGCCGAGCCCGATGAGAAGGCACAACGGCCCCGGAGCTTCCAATGCGGAACTCTTGCCTGGCGCAGGGTGAGGCGTTGTGGCAACGGGGTGTCCCGGCCAGAAATCAGGCACGCCTTTGTGCAGCGGCAGCAAATGGATGCGGTCATCCCGCAGCAATTGCTTGGCGTACCCTTCGCCTTCGCCAACGTTGGATTCCGCTTCCACGAGCTTGACAAGTTCAACGATTTTCTCCGTCGGGAAGCCCACGAGAACCAGATCGAGATTGAAGGCGATGCAAAGGGGGGCAGCGCGGGCGACGGCCCGCACATGGGGCGCACCCAGACCCCCCGTGTAGCCGTCGACGAGGGCCAGCACATGACGACCGGTCGGCTTGACCGGAATGGCCGGAGATGGCGCCGATCCGGCGGGGCCAGCGGGAGAGTCTTCCACGTCAACCACGGGTGCCGGCGGTGCTTCAAGGCCGGCTTTTTCCATGGCTTGTGCCAGTTTCTTGTGGGCCTTGACCGCGTCCCGCCCATCGAGGTCCATGACTCCTGAAGCAGCCCGCGCAAAGGCGCCGTCCGCAGGGGCCCCGATGCGGTCCATGCGTGCGGCCACCATGATCCATACCATGACGGCGTCAACGCCTCCTCGTCCCTTGGCATCCTTGGCGACCCGCTCCAATTGTGCAGGGTCTTCCAGCCTCCAGATGAGCACACGCAGTGCTTCCCTGCGTGGCGCCATGTTGCCCACCGCCCACGCAGCGTCAAGGGCCGCTTGGAAGGCGTCCCCATCCTGCGCTTGGCGCCCGAGCAATCGTGCAGCCACCTCCGGCGGAGCCTCGGACTTGATTTGTTCAATCAGCGGGTGGTGGTCAAGAATGGCGGCCGCGGCGTCAACTTCGAAGCCGGTGTTGTGAAGTGCACGATCCATCAGCGCGCGGGCGCCTTCGATGGAGACATGGGGGGCGACCGCTTCGATGGCCTTGCCCAACCATTCGCCGTTGGGCATGTCAATGATGGTCCGGACCCCGGCCTTCGCCAGCGCAGCGCAAGCCGCGTCCGCCTCGGGGCCACGGTCAAGACTTGCGGCGTAGCCGAGTGCATCGCCCCATGCTTCCGCCATGCGACCGGGCCGCTCAACGTCCAACATCAGTCCGGCGACATCGCGAATCACTTGGGCCGCTTTGCCGGCAGGAACCCGGTCGTCCGCCACCAGCGCAAGGCAGGTGGCCGCTGCATGGGCGGGGTCACGAATGGCCGCGGCTTCTTCGAGCAATTTGACGGGGTGCTCGCCGCCTTTGAAGCGCCGCAAAATGGCCCGGCGGGCTGCGGGGGGGTGTTCGGCCACAAGCGGGCGAGGCGCGCTTAGTGCTTGAATGCCTCGCGCAAGGACTCCATCAGGTCCACCGCTTGGTCACCCGCCAGCACCGGCTGCGGCGGCCAAGGTGCGACGGTGCGCCCTTGGGGGGAGCATCCTTTGAAGCGCCGGCCTTTGCAAACCCGTGGCAGACGACGGGATGGCCGCCATCCACGACTTCCGGCACTACTGGGCCCGGGCCTGTGAAGCGTCCGGTGGAAGCGCGCCGCATGCAAGCCCATGGCGCATGGAATCCCCCGTGGACGCCATGCCGCTCAACGGCATCCTCCGGTTTGGTGGACGCCCGGATGCGGTCGCCGACGAGGTCGCCCGCCACACAAATCGTGGGCTTCCGTTCACGTGGTACGTGGGGCCCGATGAAGGGGCCGACATTGCCGCGGCCGTCAAGGACGCGGGGCTGGCCGAATTGCCAGGATTCACGCCCGTCGTGGGCCCCGTGGTTGACCAAGGGCCCGTCGCTCTGGAGCCCGTGGACGCATCCAACGTGATGGAGTGGGTGGAGATTCTCGCCGAGGCGCATGAGATCCCCCGCGAGCAGCACGCGGGCATCGCGGCGGCTGAAATGGCCGGCTCAAAAAGCCCCCATCGGCAATCGTTTCTGTTGCGGGACCAGGGGACAGCCGTGGCCACCGCCGTGTTGTACACGGAAACCGGCGTCGCAGGAATCTATGGTGTCACGGTGCGAAACAATGCCCGGCGACGGGGCCACGGAACCACCATCACAAACGGACTCATGCACCTGGCCGCCAAGCAGGGGTTGACCCGCTGCGTGGGCATGACGACCGCCGATGGCAACGCCTTGGCTCGCTCCCGCGGATTTCCCTCTAGGGGCCATTTGCGGCAATTTGTTTGGTTCCCCGACAGCACCCCCCTCACTTGACGCAGCCGCCAACCAGCCAGCATCAACGCCAAAAGCTCCGGCCCAATCGCTGCTCGTGCAGTTGCGCCGCGCAACCATCGATGATGCGGATGGCATCCATGCCCTCTTGCTGCGGGCGTTCACGCCATTTCGCCGGCAATACACGGACGGAGCATTCGATGCCACCGTGC
>JBFJWV010000047.1:0-7960 GCA_041623515.1 Thermoplasmatota archaeon
CACCGCGTGGGGGCAGCGTTCTTTGCGCGATGATGCCGGTGACGTGGTGGCAACGGAAACGGCCATGCCGGGACTGGCCTGGTACCTCACCTTGGGGGCCGCCGTGCTGTTGGGCGTGGCCTGGTACCTGGTGCGCAATGGAGTCGGTGAGTCTGAACTTGACACAAGCGACAAGTAGCGGCTCCTTGTGGGACGCCTCATGCCCCTGGTGCTGTCGGAACGCGATTACAAGCTCCTGACGCTCTTTACCAAGATTGCAGGCATTTTCACCTTCGCTGCGGGCAGCATCCAAATGGTGGACTGGGGCCGCCCCTTGCTCGGCTTGGGGCTCGTTTTGCTGGGAATCATCATCACCCTGGCGCCGGTGCCCATGACGGTTGTGCGCCCGGACGTGCCCGAGTTCGATGAATCCCGGGACGACCTGCTCACGATCAACGAGTAGGCATTTCGCCACGCACGGGATCGTACTGGTCACTGGCTTCGTCGTGGCCTTCCGGCTCGACTTGAATGGTGCAGTGCTCCAATCCAAACCGTTGCATGAGCAGTGATTCGATTTCGTGGATGGCGCGTGCGAAGTCCTGCGCCGCCTCTTCGGTGATGCTCACATGCATGCTGAGGCTGTGGTGTCCCGGAGTGAGTGTCCACACGTGCAGGTCGTGGACGTTGACCACGCACTCCAGGTTTTCCACGGCGGCCTTGATGTCCACCGGCGCCAAGTGGGGTGGGGCCCGTTCCAGAAGGATGGCCACCGCGCCCCGCAGCAGGCCCCATGCGGCGAATAGGATGATGCCTGCCACCAGGAAGGACACCAGCGTGTCCCAGATGGTGTTGTCCGTGATGCGCACGAGCAGGGCCGAAATCAAAACGCCCATGCTGGCAAGCGCATCGCCCAGGACGTTGACGAATGCGCCGCGGCTGTTGATGTTCTCCCCGGCGTCTCTCTTGAGCAAGTAGGCCGCGCCCACGTTGACGGCGAGGCTGATGGCTGCGACCAGCAGGACCAATTCCGAATCCAGCGATTCGAGCGGGTCTTGCAACCGTTGCGAAGCCCGCCAAACGATGGCAATGGCAATGCCGATGACCAAAATGCCGTTGATGGCGGCCGCCAACACCTCGGCGCGGCCGTACCCGTAGGTGGCTTGGGGGCTGGCGGGGCGGCTGGCGAGCACCAGCGCCGCGTAGGCCAAGCCAAGCCCGGTCACATCGACCAGTGCGTGGGCGGCATCGGAGAGCAGGCCGAGGCTGCCGGTTTCGAAGGCGGCCCAAACTTCGACGATGAGAATCGTGGCGCTGGCCACGATGGCAATGAGGATCTTGCCGCCGTGCGCCTTGTGGCGCTGGGCGGGGCGTTGATGCTCAAGATGGATGTTCATGGCCGCAAAGGGCACCGTCTCTCGAACCTCATGAATGCGTCGTTGCAGTGCCGCTAGCCCAACAACACAAAGGGGGGCGTCAACCATTGGCGCACCAAGAAGGCGCCGATGGCCACGCCCGCCGCATCGAAGAGGATGTCGCTGAAGCTGTTGCCCAAGGTCTCATGGCCGAATTCACGGCCGAAGAATTTCCAGGAGAGAGGCGACAGGACAAACAGCTCCAGGGGCTCCCAAAGAATCAGAAGCAGCAGCGCCCAGAATGGAGCCATGATCCACCCCAGGGCCACTCCCGAAAGCAGATGCGCCCCACTCCAAGGGTCCACAAGGCGGCGGTTGCGGGCGCCCGATCCGGTCACGCACCAAAGTTGGCTGGGGGCGGGATAGCTCTTTGCAGTTTCACCCTGGGCCATACATGTTCATTCAATGATTGGATTGTATCGTCTTTGATGAATAAGTGGCTCAAACAACGCGTTTGAATTGCAGCAATGCTATGAATGAATGCGCTGGATGACTGCCCACCCTTCCTGGGATGGTCCGCATGGGAATCGCTCGCAAACCCCTACTCGCTTTGTTCGCCCTCTTGGGCGTCCCGTCCGCTTTGGCTGCAACGGCCGAAGAGAACGCCGCCACCATTGATGTGGTCTGGCTCTTTGCCGCCGCGTGCCTTGTGTTCCTGATGCAGGCGGGCTTCGCGTTGCTGGGTGCCGGTGCCGTGCGCACCAAGAACACGGCCAACTACCTCATGAAGAGTCTCATGGACTTCGGTCTGGGGGCCCTGATTTTCTTCGCCGTTGGCTACGCGTTCATGTTTGGCGGCGGCCCCGCATCCAAATGGATTGGGCTGTCTGACTTCGGGCTTGCAGGTGCCGATGGTTCCACGCTCATTTTCTTCCTGTTTCAGGTGATGTTTGCCGCCACCGCGGCCACCATCGTGGCCGGCGCCGTTGCCGAACGCATGAAAATGGGGGCCTACGTGATTTACACCATTGCCATCACGGCCATCATCTACCCCGTGTTCGGCCACTGGGTCTGGGGCGGCGGGTTCCTGGCGGAACTGGGAATGGCGGACTTCGCTGGAAGCGGCGTGGTGCATGCGGTGGGCGGCCTGCTTGCCTTCGTGGCCGCAGCGATTCTGGGTCCGCGCATTGGAAAATACGGCGCCGACGGCAAATCCCGCGCCATGCCGGGGCACAACCAAGTCTACGTGGTTCTCGGCACCCTGTTGCTGTTCTTCGGCTGGTTTGGCTTCAACACCGGCAGCACCCTGAGCGCCAGCGACCCAGGTGTTCCACTCATTGCGGTTAACACGTTCTTGGCCGGATGCGCTGGCGCCACGGCGGTGTTCTTGCTCCAGCTGCGCACCGGCACCATCAGTCTGGGGGCCGTGTGCAACGGCATGCTGGGCGGCTTGGTCGCCGTGACCGCGCCAGTTGCATTTGTCGCCCCCTGGGCGGCCATGGTCATTGGTGCCCTCGGCGGCATCATCTACCTGGGCGGCGCCGCCCTGTTGGAACACAAGCTCAAGGTGGACGACCCCGTCGGTGCGGTGCCGGTGCACGGCATCAATGGTGTCTTTGGCGTCCTGGCCGTTGGCATCTTCGCTGACGGAACCGGGGGCGTTTCCGGATTGATTGCAGGCAACGTGGATCAACTCGTGGCCCAATTGATTGGCATCGGGGTCCTGCTC
The DNA here is from genome assembly GCA_041623515.1 of Thermoplasmatota archaeon. Classification (GTDB taxonomy): domain Archaea; phylum Thermoplasmatota; class E2; order JACPAO01; family JAHFTW01; genus JBFJWV01. The sequence goes on from JBFJWV010000047.1 coordinate 3,061, forward strand.
GCTTGGACCTTGGGCACCGGCTTTGTTCTGTTCAAGGGCATCGACATGGCCATGGGCTTGCGCATCGGCGCGAAAGAAGAGCAGAAGGGGCTGGATGAATTCCACCACGGTGGCAGCATTTACCCCGAGGCGGTCGCTGACGTGCCCAAGAAAATCACACTGCCGTCCGCCAGCAAGGTCGCGGCCGGCAGCAGTGTTCTCGGCGTCATCAAGAAATGATGCCGTTTCCCAACCCTCGCCCCCCTTACCCTTTCCCGGTTGACCTGCCCGTGCACCAAACGGCGCTTACGCTGCAGGGTGGGTGTGTGCGCGAGCCGCGGGGCGCTTAGGCAGCGACGACTTGGTTGCGTTCCAGGCGGCTTTGGTTGAGGCCGTCCCAGAATTGCTGAACGTGGTCCAAGATGTTGGCGGCGCCCTTGAGGTAGTCCTCTTCGTTGAACCAGTCTTCATCGAAGTCTTCCCGCAGTTCATCGTGGGTGTGTTCGGCGTGCTGGTCTTCCACCATGTCGTGCCACTTCCAGAAGCCCAAGTTGAGGCTCTTGTCACTGGAGGCGTTGAACGCTTCGATGCCAGCAATGAGTTGCTTCCAGAAGCCGGCCGCGGCCCAGTTTTCGACCGCGTAACTGGCTCCGGCGCCCACGCAGGGGTCGGGGTTGCCATACCATTCGTTGAGGCCGTTGCAGAAGGCATGCGTGCCTTCGTTGCCCATGTTCCACTTGCCGATTTCGTTGAACCCGAGGCCGAGGGGCTCTGCAAATTTGAGGAGCCACTCGAAGTGGGCGGCCGTGTGGCGGTACTTGCCGCCTTGCACGGTGCCCTCGGTTGGAACAGCGTTGGGGTCATCGGTGTCTGCGGCGCCGGGCTTCGTGAACGACACGCCCAACTCGTTCATCAGAATCTCTTTGCCCGAGCGGTATTGCTCGAGGGTTTGGGCGCTGAAGCATTTCAGCAGCTGCGCTTGGATGAAGTAATGGGAGAAGACGCTGAACTGGATCGTGAGGTCCTTGACGTCTTCCTCGGTCATGTTGCCTTCGGCGACCCACTTGCAGTATTCGTTGTCTGTCACGACAGGGTGGTTGAACACAATGTCGTTGACCTTGGCTTGGAATGCTTCGAAGTCGCTGGGCATGCTACTCCGCGAGACTTGGACCCATCTTTAAGCGGTCCCGTCGCAGGCTCGAACTCACATGCGGACGGGTTCAGGTTCATGGTGAACCGGTTCGAATCTTTGCGGGCCGGGAGAGGCGTTTCCGGCTCCCGCAGACCCCAATGCTTAACTAACAAGCCCGGCGAGGGGCACTCAGCGCGGAGGTCCGTAGCTGCCTCCGGGCGCTCGTGGCAAGGCCGCGCGAACGCGGTCATTGCATGACTTTCACAGATTTCCACATACAGGATGGCACATTGGATGCCATTGTCGCCATGGGCTACGAAGAGCCCACCCCGATTCAAGCCCAGGCCATCCCGCCCATGCTTGAAGGCAAAGACGTCGTCGGCCAGGCCCGAACCGGCACCGGCAAGACGGCCGCCTTTGGCATTCCGCTCATTGACGCGCACCGCGCGGACCGAGACGGAATCCCCGGCTTGGTATTGCTGCCCACCCGTGAATTGGCCCTCCAAGTGACCGAAGTGTTGCAGGATCTGGCCAAAGGAAGCCGCCTCGACATCGTGCCGGTCTACGGCGGTGCAGGGTTCGGTAAGCAATTGCACGACCTGGAACGCAAGGGACCCAAAATTGTGGTTGCCTGCCCCGGCCGCCTGCTCGACTTGGTTGAGCGCGGCGCCCTGGATTTGGGCAGCGTTCGCACATGGGTGCTGGACGAGGCGGACCGCATGCTCGACATGGGCTTCGTGCGCGACATGCGCAAAATTGAGCGCCTGGTTCCCAAGCAACGGCAAACCGCGCTGTTTTCGGCCACGTTCCCCCACGCCGTGCAAAGCCTGGTTCAGGAATTCACCCGGGACCCCGTCCACATCAGCGTCCACAACGGCGAAGTGACCGTCCCGCAAGCGGAACAGTTCCATGCCCGCGTGGAGAAGGCGGACAAAACGAAGGCGCTTCTGCACTTGCTCGTTGAACAGCAACCGGAGCGCGGCGTCGTGTTCACTCGCACCAAGCACTTGGCCAAGCGGCTCGCAAAGCGCCTGGTCACAAAGGGCTGGTCCGCCGTTGCCTTGCAAGGCAACATGACCCAAGGCCAGCGCGAGCGGGCCATGAAGACGTTCCGTGCCGGCAAAGCCCGGCTCCTGGTGGCCACCGATGTTGCCGCACGCGGCCTCGATGTCCACGGAGTCACCCATGTGGTCAATTTTGACCTGCCCGACGAGGACAGCTACGTGCACCGCGTCGGTCGCACGGCGCGCAACGGGGCCGACGGACGGGCCTACACTTTCGTTCAATCGGACGAAGTGAAGGACTTCCGCAGCATCCAGAAGCACATCGGCAAGGACATTGAGCGGATTGACGCCCGAACGGACGAAGACATCCCCGATGGCCCCGACCCCAAGGAAACGCCAGGCCAGCACGTTCCCAACCCCCGTCCCCCGGGAGCTTCCCAAACCGGCCAAAGTGGCACCCGCCGCCGTCGCCGCAAGAAGCCCACGGGCGACAACCGTGGCGTGCAGCACCGCCGGCAACACAATCAAAACGCGTCCGGACGCAAACCGGCGCAGCAAGGCAACCGGAGCCGTCGTTCGTGAACACCCTCCGTTTTGACGCGATGGCCATCAGCCCCGAAGTGCAGCGCGCCCTCGAGGCCATGGGCTTCGAGGAAGCCACCCCCGTCCAATCCGAAACCATTCCCTTGTTGCTCGAAGGCCGCGACGTCATCGGGCAAGCACAAACTGGCACGGGCAAGACCGCAGCTTTTGGAATTCCACTCGTTGAGGCCGCCCGCGATGGGCGACGCGGTCTCGTCTTGACGCCGACGCGCGAGTTGGCGCAGCAAGTCCAGCGTGAGCTGCAAGCCATTGGCAAGGGCAGTCCCGTGGATGTCGTTTGCTTGATTGGCGGCGCGCACTTTGGAGAACAAGCACGCGCCCTGCAACGTCACCCCCAAGCAACGCTCGTTGCCACGCCGGGCCGCATCCTGGACCACTTGGAGCGTGGAACCCTAACTCTCGACGAACTGCAACTGTTCGTGCTCGACGAAGCGGACGAAATGCTCAGCATGGGCTTCCAGGATGAATTGGACGCCATCGTCAAGCAACTGCCCGACGAGCGCCAGACCATCCTGTTTACGGCCACTTTGGCTCCCGCCATCGAAAAGTTGGCCAAGAAGGCCCTGCGCAATCCCGAAACGGTGCGCATTGGACGCGGACCCACCACATCGGTGCAACAATTGTACGTCCAAATGGCCGGCCGCGACCGCCCCGCCGCCATCCACCGCATCCTCGAAGCCGAAGCGCCGCGCGCCGTGCTCTTGTTCGTCAAGACCCGTGCCCGCGTGGATGACTTGGTCGGTCAGCTTGGCAACATGCAGGCCGAAGGCTTGCACGGTGGCATGCAGCAAGCCCAGCGCGACGCGGTCATGAACCGCTTCCGCCAAGGCAAGACGCAGGTTCTGGTGGCCACGGATGTGGCCGCGCGGGGCCTCGACGTCGAAGAAGTGGACTTGGTTCTCCACGATGACTTTGCCCAAGACGTGGATACCTATGTTCACCGCATGGGCCGCACGGGCCGTGCCGGACGGACGGGCAAGAGCATCCTGTTCATCACGCCGGGCAAAATCAAGCGCCTCGGCATGTTGCGTCCCGTGACGGGCCGGCTGGATCAGTACCAAGTTCCCGACGACAATCAACTGGCCAAGTTGCGCTCGACGCGCTTGCTGGCCGAACTGCAAGACGTGGATGTCCTCCCCGCCGCCCACGACGCACTGCAAAGCGCCGTGGAAGCAGGCATGAGCCTGGAAGACGTGGCCTTGCGCCTGATGTCATGCCAACTGGTGGAACCCGAACCCGCCGAAGAGCAAGTCAACTTGGACGGCAACGCGGCGCTTTCACTGAAGGTGGGCAAGTTCGACGATGTGCGCCCCAACGCCATCGTTGGAGTCCTGTGCAATGCAGGCGGCCTGCGCGGCGAAGACATCGGACGCATTGACATCCTCGACCGCATGTGCGTCGTCGAAATTCCCGCCGCGGAAGCGGATCGTGTCGTCAACGCATTGGCCAAGGTGCGCCTGTCGGGTCGCCCGGTGATGCCGCGCTTGGCCGAGGACTGGCGCTTCAAGGCGCCACCGCGTCGCTAAGCTTCCTTGCGCCGCTTCACGGCGATGCCGCTGGCCTCAGCCTCTTCTTTCACCGGCTGATGCCAAGGATTGGTACGTGACGGCCGCTGCGCCAGATGCCGCAACGGAATCTCCGGGCGTTCCGTCGCATCATCGAGAATGATGCGGGTCGCCTGGGACAAGACGCCTTCCAGCTGCACCAAGTTCTTTTCGATGCGGTCCAGGGACTTCCATTCGAGCCCCGGGCCGGCATGGGACCGCAAGGCCGCAACCTGCAGCCGCAACGGAGTCAGTGGCGTGGCCAAGTCGTGGGCAATGTCGTTGAGAACGCCGGCTTTCGTGGCGGCGCTCTCGCTCAACGTTTCATGAAGTTCGAGCGCCCATTCGCGCAGCAGCAGGACCGATTCCATGGCGCTTGCCAATTCCTCGAGCGCTTTGATGCGGTTGGCCGATGGACGCATGGCTTTGGAGTGAAGAACGCACAAGGTGCCTACCACGTCCCCCGTGGGCGCACGCACCGGAGTTCCCGCGTAGAACCGAATCTTCGATTGCCCTTTGACCAACTCGTAATCCTTGAACCGCTCGTCCAGAGGCGCGTCTTCCACCACGAGCGTCTGGCCGCTATCAACGGCCGCCAAGCAAAACGATCCTTCAACGGAGGCGCCGTGGGCATCCAA
>JBFJWV010000048.1:0-7845 GCA_041623515.1 Thermoplasmatota archaeon
CCCGTGCTGACAACGTCCAAATCCAGCACAACGGGGCGGCCCGGCAACGGGTAAACGGAGGTCAAACGGGGCTGAATGTCGATGGAACCAGGTAGGACCCCATACACATGGAGGACGGCTTCCGAAGTCAATGCAACCAAAACGCCGTCACCAATTGCGACATGGATTGGCCAGAACGAGGAATCGGCAAGCAACGGCGTCGGTTCAAGAGTTTCCAGGTCGAAAGACGTCAGCGATCGGCCCGAAGAATGGAATGCGCGGGTGCCAGCAATCAACAGCGTGTCCGACTGCTGTGTATCGCCGGGATAGGGGACGGTGCGGGTAACGGTGCCTGCCTTCAAGTTGATTTCATGAAAGTAGCCCTCTTGAACAACGTACGCCGAACTGCCACGAACAGCAACGTCGCCAGTCGGCACTTCGATGACCCCTTGGTCCGGCAAGTCGACGAAAAGGTCTCCTTGGCCGTCGTAATGATTCATCTTGATGTCACGGCCCAATTCCAAGAACATGTCCGGAAGGGCAAGGATTGCCGAACCATGAGCGTACGTGTATTCGACTTTTCTTTCCAATGCGTTCTCATCGGTAAAGAATGACGGGGCGTAATCCGGACGTGCCGTGATCAACTCCAAATTATCGGCCCGCAGCCGCCATGTGGTTTGAGGCGATCCACCCGGGTTGCCGGTTGCTATGTGGTTGACGAGGACGACCACTTCTGCGGCGCTCACCGCCATGTCTTGGACCCAAATGCCCGGGCCATTGACGACTGAATCGTCGGGCAGCGCTGCGTCTTCTACGAAGACCGGACCCGACGAGAACGAGGCAAGCGCCGATCCATCGGCACCGACCACGAAGGCATGGAACTGCGCATCACTGCCTGTCAAGCCCGAATTGATGGGCCAAACAACGCATGTCACGTAGATTCTTCCCTCGGCCACGGCCATGCTCCCGCATTTGGTCGTGTGCCCTTGCTCCGCGTGGAGATTCACCGGCGATCTTGCATCCTGCAACGTTGCGGGATCAAGGAAGTGCAAGGCGCCCCCCATGGCAGCAAAGATCACCTCGCCGTCACTGGCCATGGACCCTGGCTCGTCGAGGAAATCGCGCACGGCCAACAACTGGCCGGTTTCAAGTTCGATGGCAACAAGGCGCCCCCCACTGCCCTCCACGAGATCCACGGCTGCCACCGAACCAACGCCATCAACCTCATCCGGTGCCCGGAACAAGGTCAGCGGAAGAATGGCGCGGCCATCCAAGATAATTGGCGCCGGTGGCTTCGTATCGGTCCGGGAGCCAATGACGTCGCGACCATCCACGCGCTCTCCCAGATCAATCCGATAGGCACGGTCCAGAACCGCAGGTCCCGCATCGGCGAGGAAGCCCGTCCGTCCCGCGTCCCCGCCATCCTGCAGGTACGGTGCTCCCACTACGGCAGGTGCCACGAGCACCAGGACCAAAGCGACTGCAAGCACCGACCGCACCGGGTCCAATTTGTCTCTACCCTTGGAAAGGTTTTCCGCACCCGCCTATTGGTTGTCACCATGTTCCAGGATGTTTCCACGGAGCTGCCTGACCTACCATTTCACGTGCGACAGGTCCGCGCAGGACCCCACGAAAACTTCCATTACCTCATCGGCGACGAAGCCAGCCATGAGGCCGCTCTGGTGGACCCCGCCTTCCACGTGGCCGACTTGATGGAGGCGGCCCGCGAGGACGGATGGAACGTGACCGACGCCTGGTTCACGCACGCCCACTGGGACCACATCGGCGGCATCGTCGAAGCCGTTGATTTGGGCGTTGAACGCATCGTCATCGGCCAAGCGGCAGCCCGCGCGGACGACGTGACATCCGCCGTCGAAGCGGGCGCGTTCTTGCTGGCGCTGCCGGAAGACGACACCACGTTCCAATTGGGCGCGTTGCGCATCGCCGCACTGCACACCCCCGGCCATCAGCCGGAAGGCACCTGTTTCCTCGTCGATGGACGGGCATTGCTGGCCGGCGACACCCTCTTCGTGGACACGTGCGGACGCACCGATTTCCCCGGCGGCGACACGGACGCCATGTTTGCATCCATGGCGAAGTTGCGCGGCCTGCCTGACGACGTGGTGTTGCTTCCCGGCCATGATTACGCCGCCCACGCATGGCGTCGCTTGGGAAACCAGAAACAAGAGAACCCCGCCCTTGCCACGATGGACCGCGACGCGTTTGGCCAGTTGCACTGCCTGACGCACTAGAAGCCGACGGCGTTTTGGTACCGCACAATCCACAGCAGATTGTAGATGTGCAGCGCCGTGGCCGCAATGCCCAGGGCAACGTGGAGCCACAGCGCGGTGAAGCGCCACCGGTGGGTGCGCCACTTGCCGTGCTGAATCAAGTACCGCAACCCCTGAGCATGGGCGCTCAAGTGAACAAACAGGACCACCGGCAAAAACAACGTGTACGCAACGGCCGCCACGGCGCGAATTCCTTGCCCGAATGACGCAAATGTCGGCGGCCACGCCAGCAGGCTAAACGGCGCCCAGAACGCCTCCAGCACGGACAGCCAAACGAAGGCCACCACGCCCATCAGACCCAGCAGGACATCGCGCCGCACATGCATGCCGTCGCGGTCCCGCAATTCCACCGGCCGCATGGACACCACCTCCGGTGCGTAGCGCCGCGTGCGCCGCATGTGCAGCACGGGCAGCAGCAGCAATCCAAACAGGAAGAACGCCGCCATGCGCCGGACCATGCTCGGCAACACCAAGCCGCTTAGCGGACTCATGTGCGGAATTCCATAGGCCGCCAGGAACGCTTGCGGCAGCAGCAAGACCACCAAAATTGCGGGCCATGCCAGGTCGCGGCCAAGTTGCCTCCCCGCACCCTTGTCCTCCACCAGCCGGCGCAGACGCAATTGCACGGCCACGCCTTCCCGTGGCAATGTGGCCAACGCAACCACGCCGAGCAGAAACACGGGAGCAGCCAGGATGGCCCGCGCAAACCCTGCGGGAACAGCGGGCTCGATGAGGGTCAATGCGAGCATGGCCAGCACGGCAGCGGTGAGTCCTCGGGTGCCGTGCACCGCGTGCACGCCACGGGCAACGGCATCCAATGCGGCCTTCACGGCGCCCCCCCGTACAGGTCCGTCAATTCCTCCGGCGTGACCGCGTCCAGGGATTCGGCCCATCGCACGGGTTCGTGCCACGGATAGACGAACGTGTGCGCCAGCAAGGGCCGACCGGCGCTTCCCAGGTCGCGATGGAACCGCGTCAACGGGCCCCACTTGTACCCCTGGTGCCATGGCTGCGACTCCAGGAGCGTGACATTGTAATCGCCCGGCGCCCACGTAATGCCCGCGCCGTCGAATTGGTCGCCGTAGCCAATGAAGGCATTGCGCAGGCGGCTGTCGTCACCGGGTGCGGGGTAACTTGCGTGACTGCCCCGGGCAGGATAAATCTGCAAGCGGCCGTCAACGAACGGCGCACCCGTCAGATCCGGGTCATCAAAGCGGATGCCCTTGTAATGCTGCGAGTACGCCACGGACGATGGCGTGCCGTTGAGCGCCTCGGCCACCGAGGGAAACAGGAATTGCACGAACTCCCGGTCGCCTGCATGGGCCAGTGCCGCCACGTCCCGGCCGTCTTCGCCCACAACGAAATTGTATGGGTAAATCAGCCAGTACTGGACGACCACTTGGTCGCCCTCGGTCATGGCCACGTGAGCGTGAACCCGGTCCGAGTTGGTGCCGGCACGCAAAATGTCCCACAGCAAGTGCACGTCGTTGTGGTCGGTGAGCCGGTTGCCGTCGAAGTCGGCCACCAGCAGGCGGTACCCGTCGCGGCCGTTGTTGAAGCTGCGCGCCCACGTTTGCAGGTCCGGCAGCCGCTTGCTAAAGCCATGGAATTGCTCCATGAGGGCAGGATCCGTGGGAAAGAACGACTCCTCGGAATCGAAATGGATGACGGGCGCCCATTTGTCGGCGATGGCCACCTTGGTTTCACGAGCCATGTCCATCGCATGGCCGACGCGAACGGTCGCCTCGACGCCGCCAGCGCTCAGCGCAAAGGACGCACCGTGGGCCACGCCCGCGCCGTCCCGAACGCGCACCTCGAGTGCGTCGACGAACAAATCCCAAGCCGCCAGCTTGGTGTCGGGTCCGAAGCGCTGCTTCCATACTTCCAGCTTCACGGTGGCTTCGGTTTGATCATCCCGCACATCCAACCAGGCGGTCCAATTGGTGCCGAAGCCCACGTCGCCGTCGACCGTGGACACCAGCCAAGTGCCTGTGCGCAAAGCTTCCTCTGCCCACTCGGGACTGCCGGGATTCATGCCCAGTGGGTCGGGGTCCACGACGTGCCGCCATTGCAACTCCCGGCCGCTGCCGAAGCGCCAGTGGTCGTCGTCGGTTCCCACCAAGACATAGACGTCGTCATCCGCAGTCAGTGATTCGATTTCGATGCGCACTTGGGCATTTCCATCCCACGGGTCAACGTCGTCCGCGTAGCCATCCCGGTCTTGGTCGTCCTCCGGAGACGGAAGCGCAACGGGAACGGCGGTGCCTGGAGAAATTGCCTGCGCTGCGCCAGGTGCTCCCGGGTCCAAAGCATACGCCATGCTGCCGGCGACCAACATCATGACCGCGAAGGCTGCGAGTGCGGGAACATGCTCCAGCAGGCGACGACGCACCATGGGCGATGGCCGTCAGAAGGCTAAAGGTTGCTGCACGCCGCGCAATCGCTGCGGCGCTCAAACCGAATGGTGCGTGGCGGCTCGTCAATCAATTCGAGCGTTCCGGCAAGAACTTGACCTTGCAAGACTTCGAGGGCGCATTCTCCTTGCCGCCGCCCCGTTGCCCGCAACGCATCGGCCGCGGTGTTGGCATCACAGGGTTGCGGCTCACCGACTCCGGTCCAGAGGCAGCGCAGGCAAGGACCATTTCCCGGCAAGACCACGGCCACCTGCCCCATGTCTCCGGCCACTCCCGCCCACGCCAAGGGAACGCTTCGCTCCAAGCAGGATTGGTGAATCAGAGCGCGGGTGCCGGGCTCATCCGTGCAATCGAGCACCACGTCGTGCCCGTCCACCATCTCCGGCCGAAACGGCTCCGCGTGGACACTGGCGACGGGAAGGCGTTCGGCGGCGATCTCCACTTTCATCCATCCAATGTCTTTGGATGTGTAGAGGTCTTGCCGACCCAGGTTGCGCTCCTCGATGCGATCAAAATCGCATAGCGTGAGGGCGACGCCTGCCTCTGCGAGAACGGGCGCTGCACTGCACCCCAGTCCACCGACGCCCACGATGAGCGCCGAAGGCATGACTACTCCGGAATGCCGATTTCGCCGGCACGCCGGGAGCCTTCGGGCCATCCGGCGGTCTGGTCTTCGTCTTCGACGCCGGGGCGGATTGCGTCCGTGGGGCAGGCATCGAAGCATGCGCCGTCGGCGATGCAGATGTCACGGTCCACGCGGGCAACGTCGGTGGTCACAGCGGCTCCCGTCGGGCAGGCAGCGTCGCAACCGTTGCAGACGATGCAATCATCCGCGAGCACCCAGGCCTTCTTCTCTTCGGCGACGTGGTCCTTCACCCAAGCAATGACGGAGTCGCGGTCGAGCGGGTCGCCCGTGTACTCGTCACTTGATTCGGGCGCGGCCGCTTCAACCGGCGCTTCTTCAACGGGGGCAACCGGCGCCGCTTCCTTGGCAGGCGCAGCGGCCTTGGCGGCCGGGGCCTCTTGTTTGGCGGGGGCAGCCGGGGCAGCGGGCGCGTCGGCGTTGACCGTGGCAGCGGGCGCTTCGACGCCAGCACGCTTGGCGGCGGCGGCGCGGTCGTCGTCCAGCGTGTCTTGCTGGGGGAACTTCCAGGTTTTGTCGGCCAAGCCGCGGGCGTTGGCTTCCTTGATGAGCGCGTCCACGTGGGTCTTCCAGTCGCCCACGATGCCGATGTCGGCGTATTCGAAGATGGGTGCGGACGGGTCGTTGTTGATGGCAATGACCGTGCCGGATTCCTTCATGCCCTCAATGTGCTGAATGGCGCCGCTGATGGCAACGGCCACGTACAGCTTGGGCCGGACACTGATGCCGGTTTGGCCGATTTGGCGCCCGCGTTCTTGCCAACCGGCGTCAGCCACCGGGCGGGTGCAGGCAACTTCGCCACCCAATGCTTTGGCGAGCTCTTCGAGCTTACCCCAGCCATCCGGGCCGATGCCCATGCCGCCGCCCACCAGGACATCTTCCTTGGTGATGTCCACGGTGTTTTCGACGATGTAGTCCAGGACCTTGGCCGCGTACTGGACTTCGTCCAAGACGGGGACCTTGACCGTTTCGACCTTGGCCTTGGCCTTGGCGTCCGGATCTTGCGGGGTGAAGATGCCGGGGCGCGCCGTGGCCATTTGGGGGCGGTGGCGATCGCAGCGAATGGTGGCCATCATCTTGCCGCCAAAGGCGGGCCGGCGAGCCAACAATTCGCGGCTGTGTTCTTCCACATCCAGCTCCGTGCAGTCGGCCGTCATGCCGGCTTCCACGGTCACCGCGATGCGGCTGCTGATGTCGCGGCCCGTGTGGGTTGCGCCAATGAGCACAATCTCGGGCTTGCGGTCGTTGATGAGTTGGGTGAGCACATCTGCGCTGGGGCGAGCGAGGGGCGTGGCGAGCTGCGGGTGTTCCACGACGATGATTTCGTCGGCGCCCTTCTCTTGCAGCTGCTTGGGCATCTTGCCGGCCTTGTCGCAAAGCAACACGGCGGTGACGTTGACGTTCAGCTTGTCCGCCATGGGGCGGGCCGCGCCGAGCAATTCGAACGTGACGTCGCGGACTTGGCCTTCGCGTTGTTCCACGATGACCCAAATGCCGCGCCAGTCGTCGAAGTTGGCCGCCACTTCGGCTTCCTTCAGCACAATCGCGTCGTAGTGGCCCATTACAGCACCACCCCGCGTTCCATGACGTTGTCAAACGCCTCGGTCGCGTCCTTGACCATCACGGCTTCGCGCTCGTCGCCGCTGCTGATGTCCACTTTTCCGACCACGGTTGGGCTGCCCTTGAGGCCCACCCACGCGGGGTCCTTGATTTCGTCCAGTTCCGTCAAGGGCCAGACGACCAGTTCCGCGTAGTGGCCGCGCAGCTTGCCGTTCAGGCTCGCCAGGCGCGGCGTGTTGATGCCCAATTCACAGGTGATGCAAACGGGCAGGGGCACGTTGAGTTTCTCGAAGCCGCCGCCGATGCTGCGGGTCGCCGTGACCGTGGCATCGTCCGGGTTGAACTCCATGGAGTGAATGTAGGTGGCTTGCTCCGTTTGCAGGTGCGCGGCCACGCCGGGGCCCACTTGGCCCGTGCTGGAGTCCGTGGTTTCTTCGCCGAAGAGGATGATGTCCACGTCGCCGAATTCCTTGCTGATTTTCTTGATGCCTGCCGCGAGCGTCAAGCCCGTGGGGTAGGTATCGGCGCCGGCGAAGGCGCGGTCCGTGATGAGCACACCGCGGTCCGCGCCGCGCGCCACGGTTTCCTTGAGCATTTCATCAAAGAACGGTGGCCCCATGGTAACGACCGTCACCTGGGCGCCGTGCAAGTCCTTCAAAATCAGGGCTTGCTCGAACGCGTTCTCATCGGGGGGATTGATGATGTTCTTGACCTTGGAGCGGTCGAGCGTTTTCTTCACCGGGTCGATGGTGAGGTCGCTGCTGTCCGGCGTCATTTTCATGCAGACCGCAACGTGAAGCGGGCGGCCAAGGGAGGGAATGTCGGTCATGTTTGATCACCCGTACTTGTAGTTCACACCGAAGTTGCCGCGGGGGTTGTGCCATTGGACACTGCCGGGAGTGCAGACGATGTCGCAGGTGCCGCACTCGACGCAGTCTTCGTAGGTGAATTTCATGCG
>JBFJWV010000049.1:0-7642 GCA_041623515.1 Thermoplasmatota archaeon
CGGTAACTGGCGCGGATTTCCATCTCCAACTGACCGCGGCCCTCGCCCGACCAGACCAATCGCAGCGCATCCGGCGCGGGTGCAGTGCCGTGGGCCACGGCCGTTAGAAACACGTCAAATTCCACCTCGGAGTTGTCATCCAGCTTCACGAACGGGAGCAGGTGCGGGTCCTGCGGGTCCCGGTAATCCGTGAAGGCAAGGCGGCGGTCGGCGCCGTCCGCGAAGGCCCGCACTTCGATTCCGCCCTCCAAGCTCACGTTGCGCAGGTAGATGGTGTACCGATCCAACGGGAAACCCTGGAAATCGTCCAGGGATTCACTGCCCGGGAACACCGTGCTTTGGTCCTCGCCCTCGAAATTCAGGGTGCTTGTTTCCTGCAAGTCGCCTTCAATCCACTGGGGGCACGATCCGAAGAGAGGATTGGGATTTTCTTCTTCGGGAGCGGTGCAGCCGGCCACCGTGAGGGCCAGCAGCGAGAGGGCAATCAACAAGCGCACACGCGGACACGGGCGCACCCCGCTCTTTTGCCTTTGGGGGCCGGCACCCCCATAAGGACAACCTGAGTCGCGCGACTCGTCCATGATTGACCGCAAGGCCATGCAAGACGCCGTCAGCGAATACGACGCCAGCAAGCTCAAGCTTGCCTGCGTCGCCAGCCACTCTGGATTGGACGTGTACGACGGCGCCACGGACGAAGGGATGCCGAACATCGCCATCACCCAAGAAGGGCGTCACGAGGTCTACTCGCGCTTCTTCAAGAAAACCCCGAGCGGACGGGGCGCGGTGGACGAGATTTGGAACTACCCGAAGTACAACGGCATCATGGCGGAATCGGAGCAACAGAAGCTCCGGGACAACAACACGGTCTGGGTTCCCAACCGCGCCTGGACGAGTTACTGCTCCATTGACGCTTGCGAAGATGACTTCGCCGTCCCCCTGATTGGCAGCCGCAACTTGCTGCGCTCCGAAGAGCGGGAAGAACAACAGGACTACTACTGGCTCCTGGAGAAGGCGGGCATGCCCTTCCCCAAGAAAATCGACCACTACAATGACATCGACCAGCTCTCGATTGTCAAACTCCACCACTCCCAGAAGCCTCTGGAGCGCGGCTTCTTCACCTGCGCCAGCACCGAGGAATTCCATGAAAAGGCCCAGAAGCTGATTGCCCAGGGCGTCATTGACGAGCCGAGCCTGGAAACGGCCCGCATTGAGGAATACGTCATCGGCCCGGTGTTCAACTTCAATTTCTTCTACAGTCCCGTCAACAAGGCCATGGGCGAGGAGCCCCTGGAGTTGCTGGGCATCGACTGGCGCTTCGAGTCGTCCCTTGACGGCCACGTGCGCATTCCGGCCCCGCAGCAAATGACCCTGCCCGATCACCAAATGATTCCGGAAATGACCGTCGTCGGCCACAACACCGCCACGGTCCGCGAATCCTTGCTCGGCAAGGTCTTCGACTTGGGCGAACAATGGGTCAAGGCCGCCGAGGAACACTACAACCCCGGCATCATCGGACCTTTCTGCCTGCAAACCTGCGTGGACAAGGACATGAACTTCTTCATCTACGACGTGGCCCCCCGCATCGGCGGCGGAACCAACGTCCACGTGGGCATGGGCCACCCTTACGGCAACGCCCTGTGGCGCACCCAGATGTCGACCGGACGGCGCGTCGCTCGGGAAGTCAAGATGGCCGCGGAGCAAGACTTGCTGCGCGAGATTGTGACGTAAGCGCTCCTGAGCGCGGCTGCAACCAGCGGCACCGAAGCAGGCTCGCTGTTCCACGGTGGTTCAACAGCCATTGGGGCCCCGGGCGACAGCCCGTGCATTGCAGCCTTTGGTTGGCCCACGAGGCCCCTCGGTCAGCGAATCTTCACGGCGACCTTGCCGACGGTCCGCCCCTCACCCATCTTGATGAGCTCCTGGGGCACGTCGGCCAAGGAAATGGTCCGGGTCCTTGGTACTTTGATGGTCCCGCCGGCCGCCCATTCGACCAGCTGCACCAAATCGTCGGCATTCGATTTCGCGATGTTGTTGACGAGGCGCTTGCCGTAGCGGAGTTTGGCCGTCGTCATGGATGGGAGCATGAGTTTCATGTCGCCCCCAACGAACAAGTAACGTCCCTCGGGAGTTACATGCGGCATCACTTCGGCGAAGGGCCGGTACGCTGCGACGTCGAAGAATACGTCGAAGACGCCGTCCAGTTCCCGTTCGTCGTAGGCCCAGACCTCATCCGCGCCCAAGCCCTTCACGAAGGGGACGTTCTTGGCGCTGCAAACCGCCGTGACATCCGCGCCAAGCGCACGGGCCACTTGCACCGCGAAACTGCCCACGCCGCCTGAGGCGCCATTGATGAGGACCCGCTGCCCATCCTTCAGTTGGCCCCAATCCCGCAGCCCCTGCAACGCCGTCAGGCCCGCGACGGGCAAGCACGCCGCGTCTTCGAAGCTCATCGAATCAGGAATGGGTGCCATGTGCTTGTCGGGCACCGACCCCACTTCACAGTGGCCGGCGACGCTTCGGGTGCCGGCCTCGGCAATCACGCGTTGGCCAGCGTGCGCACCGCCACGGGGAATGCCGGCCACATCTGCTCCAATGACGGGAATGGAGAACAACCGCATGATCCAAGGCTTCGCGGCCATGGCGTGCCAATCCGCCTTGTTGAGGCTCGTCGCGTGGATGTCCATGACGTCCTCCGTCGGTTCCGGAATGTCGGCGAGAACCGGGACCCCGGGACGCTTGCGGATGATTGCTTGCACGGGGGACCATCGGAAGTCCCGTACAAACGGATTGGCAAGCAACACCAGTGACTTCAAGGAAAAGCATCTGGCACCGTCCATGGCTGAACTTGTTGGCAAGATGCGCGGCACCGGCGCCAAGGCGATTGCGGACATCCAAGAGGGGCAAGTTGTCTTTCGCGGTGCCATCAAGAAGTCCGTCCCTGCCAGCGAACTTTCTGCCGAGGTGCGTGGCAACTTGCTTTTGATTCATTACGCGGACAACGTCATGGAATTCAACGCGGGCAAGAAGGCAATGGCGTTGGCGAAGAAAATCAACCTCGGTTAGCTGCCTCCGGACGCGAGGGTTCAAGCAGGCCAACGCGCATTGCTTCGCGTGAAAGTGACCATCAAAGCGACGGCCCAGACCCACCCCGAGGCCTGCTGGAAAGCCGCCGTGACGCCAGAAGCCATCATGGCATGGAACGCCGCGAGCCCCGAATGGCACTGCCCACGGGCCGAGGTGGATTTGCGCGTGGGTGGCCGGATGACCAGCCGCATGGAAGCCCGAGACGGTTCCGCCGGGTTCGAATTCTCTGCCACATTCACAACCATCGAGGAACCGCACCATTTGCAATACCGGCTGGATGATGACCGGATGGTGGATTTGCACTTCGAGACCGAAGGGGAACGGACCCACATCACCCAAACCTTTGACGCCGAAGAAGAGAATGACGTGGAGTTCCAACGCGCCGGCTGGCAATCCATCCTCGACAATTTCGCCCGGTTTGCCGAAACCAACTGACGTCTCGATTGGCGAGGGCGCGGCTTTTGAGCGGCGAGGACCATGGAGTCGGCATGCAGTTGACCATGAGCATCGACATCGCCACCCCGCCGGAGTCCGTGTGGTCAATCATCGCGGACATCGAGGCTTCTCAGGGCGTCATCCGGGGAATCGACGCCATCGAAATCCTGGAGCCGGCGCCGGGTCCATCCATCACGGGCCTCAAGTGGCGCGAAACCCGGACCATGTTCGGGCGCGAAGCGACCGAGGTCATGTGGATCACCGACGCCAAGGAAAACGCCCACTACGACACCCGCGCCGAGAGCCACGGAGCCGTGTACACCACCCGCCTTGCCATCGAACCCACCCCGACGGGATCGACGCTGAGCATGACCTTCGAGGGCATTCCCCAAACGACCGGGGCCAAGGTCATGTGGGCACTAACGGGTTGGATGGCAAAGGGCGCCATGAAGAAGGCCCTCGCGGCGGACCTGGCCGACATCAAGGCCGCCGCCGAAGGCAGCTCGTAGTTGGCCAACCTCTTTTGCCACCACCTCCATCCGGCGTCGTTGCGCGAGGATAACGATGGCTCCTGAGTTCGTCTTCGACGGGTTCAGCACGACCGCCATCATCGGCTCATTGGTCCTGGCCGGATTCTCCATCGCCGTTGGCTTCTTGGCAAAGTTCCGGGGGCCCGCGGTCCATTATGTGCTGTTTGGTGCAGGCTTCGGCATCGGGGCTGCCTTGGGTCACTTTCGAGCCGCGCTCGTGCGCGCCGTCGGCATCGGCCTCAATGACGAGGCCACCCCCGCGGACTTCACGCCGGAAATGACCACCTGGGCGGTTTGGCTGGGAACCTTCGGGTGGATTGCGCTGGCCGCCGCGCTCATCGGCGTCATCGGTTTGATTCGAAGTTACGATGGATGGAACCCCCGCTTGATGCTCGCGGGGGCAGCCATTGGCAGTCTGCAAGCAGCCTTGAGCTTGATTTTGGATGGCAACTCCCTGGGCGTTTGGCCCATCGGGCAGGCAATGACGCAGTTCATGCAGCTGTGGGTGCTGATGCTGCTGGCCGGGATTCTCGCGATGGGCTCTGTTGCCATGGCATTTGCTTATGTGCGGGACGGCCGCGTCAATCAAGCATTGCTGGGGGTTGCACTGGCGGCGTACCCCATCTTGAACGGAATGTGGACCTTCGTTGGCACCAAGATTGGAGGGGCCCCCTCAGCTTGGTTCATTTGGGCCCCGCCGGTCTTCACCGTCCTCATCATCGCCGCGTGGGCTTGGGCGTTCAAGCGGACGCGCTCTCCAGCCGCACGCAATGTGTTGCTCTTTGCCATTGCTTCGACGGTGCTCGCGCTTGCCATGAGCCCGTTTCCGCAGGTTCTGCACATGGGCGGATTGGCGCGGACCATTGACGTCTTCATCGTCGCTTATGCCATTCTGCGCCACCAGTACCTGGACTTGGATGTGAAGTTGCGCTGGACCATCAGCAAGACCACCCTGGCCGGCATGTTCGTGGCTGTTTTCTTCATGGTCAGTGAAGGCGCCGCTGCATTGTTCAGTGAACAATGGGGCACCGGAATTGGAATTGCGGCGGCCGGCTTGCTCGTGTTCGGCATCGCACCGCTCATGCGCATTGCCGACAAGTTCGCGGCAACTGCTGTGCCCGTGCAATCCAATCCCGAGCAAATCTTTGCCGCAGCCGTCCGCGCGGCCTTGGCAGATGGCCATATTTCGGCGAAGGAAGAGGCACATCTCGCGGAAGTGGCCGAAGGGCTTGGATTGACTCCCACGCGCATGACCGCTATTCGTGCAAGGGAGGCACCGCGTTGACGCACAAAATCTTCGACATGAGTTTCGCCAGCGTCTACCCCTTGTACGTGCAAAAGGCGGAGAAGAAGGACCGGACGAAGAAGGAAGTGGACGCCATCATTGCATGGCTCACCGGCTACGACGCGAAGGGGTTGCAGGCGTGCCTCGACGACGAACGCTCCTTCCGGGATTTCTTTGCCAAGGCCCCCGCCATGAATCCCCACACGGACCTCATCACGGGCGTGGTGTGCGGTATCCGAGTGGAAGAAGTCGAAGATCCGTTGATGCAACAAATCCGCTGGCTGGACAAGCTCATCGACGAGCTGGCCCGCGGCAAGTCCATGGAAAAAATTCTGCGCGCCTAAGCGCTGCCTTCGCGCAAGTCGCCCGCAGGCTTCCAGATGAATTCGGCTTCCGCAATGTCCCCTTGCCAGCCGACAGGCACGACAGGCGTGGGCTGCTCCATACCCCAAAGAACGTCGTCAATGATCACGGCCGATGCTCCGGCCACAACGTCGTGATCGCGGGCCCACAATTCAAGGGCTCCCGATACCTGCCCGCCAGCAGTCGTCCAGAACCGCGCATGCAATTGCTCGACTTGCATTAGCTCTGCAGGGGCCACGGTGCTCAAGCGCAATTGGGGCGCGCGCACCAACCCCCCTCCCTGATCCTCGTGCGTGACGTGGGTGAATTGGATGTTTTGTTGGACCACGTTGGGCATGTGGTCGCCGAAGACCAAGGCGCTCGAAACCGTGCTGTGGTAGCTTCCGATAAGGTAGCCGTTGAACTGCTCGGCAGGAGCAAAGCCTTCGGGGGCGTGAACCTCAACGCCCATCCACAGCACGCCCGCCAGCCCCTGCACACTGGTTCGGCAATCGAGGCCCGTCACGAAGAAGCCGGCGAGTCCGTTTTCGTTGACAGGCCGGAGCGGGGCCGGCACCAAGTGCGCAACTTCCTCACTGGGAACACTCCAGAACGCTTCGTTGTGCGCACAGTCTCGCAGCAGCAGTGGCTTCGGTTCCACGGCATCCACCGGCGCCTTGGCGGGCGCCTCAACGCATCCAGCCGCGGCAACAAGCAAGCAGGCAATCCACGCGCGCACCACACGGCACTAAAATGGCCATATTGTATAGTGGCTTCGAGGCTGCCAATTCGTCGAAAGTTGTACCTCAGGGACTAAGTACGCAAAATGGGGCCTGCCGTCGTGAAGAAGTGGATTCTGCTGTTGGCATTCCTGTTAGCGGGATGCGTTGACGCCGATACGGACACAAACGCCACCCCCATCGATGCTCCGAATCAAGGGGCCGCGCCTCCTGAAGCGAACAGAGACGGAGATTCCTCACCCCCCTCGCCCTCGGACGAAGGCGGCGCCACCGAAACGGAACGACCGGGATTGGACGATGTCGAATACCAGTATTCGGGCCGCTTCTTCCTCCATGCGACGGAAGACCGTCTGTGGACCGACCGGGCGACCGAAGGGTCCACCACCGACGTGGATGGTACGACCTGGCTGGTGGCCAACGAGTGGCATCGCTTCGAACACGCGGAGGCTTTCATGCAAGACGTCGTCCTGCAAGCCGACCATGCCCTGCTGAAGCTGCACATTTCGCAACAGGCCAGCATCAACGGCGACGTGGACATTCAGGCGCGGCTCAACATCGGCCAACACACGGCCAGCGGCTCCATGCAAGAGGGCTGGATTGCGCTGGCGCTGCCCGACGGCATCCCAGCGGGCGCCAAGATGAGCTTGGAAATTTGCGTCTGCCCCGCAAGCCCTGCGTCCTACACCGGCTACACCATTGCAACCGATGGCCGCAGCTGGTTGGACATTCCCTACGAATAGCCCCCCGCGTCAGGAAACGGTCCCGGCGGCAAGCCTTTGTTGCGCGCGGCCGATGAGCAGGGGATGCTCAGCGACCCACCAACGGCCGTCAACGCAGCAAAGCACTTCGGCCTGTTTGCGGGCTTCATCGGCCTGTGCAGCGGCATCGCTTACGGAATTGGCGGCCTGTTCGTGGACCTCTTCACAACCGGCCTCAACGTCGGCACCGCCCTGGCCTTGAACGCGATCTGGGCCATGCCATTCCTATTTGCTCCGATTGGCGTCCTTGGTGGATTGCTGTGGCTGCCCATCTACCGACGGGTGCCAGCAAGCTGGGGTGGAGGCCGCCACCCCAACCTTTGAACAACGACCTCCATGGGAGCCTGCATGACCTTCGAAATCACGCGGGTGTTTGCGGCACCCATCGACAAAGTATGGGACGCCTGGACCACGGCCGACGCGCTGGAACAATGGTACAGCCCCGGCCCTGAAAATTGGGTCGTGGAC
>JBFJWV010000050.1:0-7576 GCA_041623515.1 Thermoplasmatota archaeon
CGTCGCCGTGGCCGATCCACGCGAAGAAATCCGTGCGCAAATTCAATCTCAATTTCCCGACGTCCTTGTGACGGCGGATGCGGGCGAGGCCATGGATGCAGCCGACGCGGTCGTGATTGCCACGCCGGCCGTCACGCACCACGAGTTGGCCCTGGCAGCCATCGCAAAAGGCAAGGATGTGTTCGTCGAAAAACCCATTGCGGTGACGTCACAGGAGGCGCGCGAAATGCACGCGGCCGCGTTGGAACATGGCCGCATCCTGATGGTGGGTCACATTTTGCTCTACCATCCGGCCGTCGAGGAGTTGCTGCGCCGATGCCGCGCAGAGGACTTCGGAGAAGTTCGTTACGCCTACAGCAACCGGCTGAACCTCGGCCGCGTTCGCCAAGAAGAAAACGTCCTTTGGAGCTTTGCGCCCCATGATTTGGCCGTGCTGCTCACCCTGTTTGGTGCCGCACCAACGAAGGTGTCGTGCAATGGCCAGGGCTTCATCAATCGCCAAGTTGCGGATGTATCCCTGACGGCTTTGCGATTTGGCAACGCCCTGGCACATGTCTTCGTCAGCTGGTTGCACCCGTACAAAGACCACAAGATGGTGATTGTCGGAGAACGCGAAATGTTGGTTTTCAATGACGGCGAACCTTGGGAAACCAAGCTCATGAGCTACCCCCATCAAGTCGAAATTCCACCCGAAGGACCTCCCATCCTGAATCGCGCAGACGGCCACCCCATCCCCCTGCCGGAGTCAGAACCGCTGCGCGCCGAGGTGGACCACTTTATTTCCTGCTGCACCAATCGTTCGCAGCCGCGTACCGATGGTGCGCAAGCGATTGCCGTGATGGAAATTCTTGAAGCTGCCGGCCAGTCCATGAATGAGGATTCTGCATGAAGGTACACCCAACAGCGGTCGTTGATGCGGGCGCAACGATTGGCAACGGCACGGCCATCTGGCACTTTTGCCACATCAGCGAAGACACCGTAATCGGGGAAGGGTGTTCGTTCGGCCAGAACGTCTACGTGGCACCCGGCGTTCGCGTTGGCAACAATTGCAAAATCCAAAACAACGTTTCACTCTATACCGGGGTGGAATTGGCCGACGACGTATTCTGCGGGCCAAGCATGGTTTTCACAAACGTTCTCACCCCCCGGTGTGAATTTCCAAAAACTGCGGACGACGGCTACCTGGCGACCAAGGTTCATCGGGGCGCCAGCATCGGCGCCAATGCCACCATCGTCTGCGGCCATGATATCGGCGCCTATGCATTCATCGCAGCCGGCGCCGTCGTGGTCGCCCACGTCCCTCGACACGCGTTGATGGCCGGGGTCCCCGCACGCCAAATTGGATGGGCGTGCCGATGCGGCCAGCGCATCAATGAGGCCCTCGCCTGCATGGCGTGTGACCGCACCTACGAGGAGCGAGACGACGGATTGCACGAGGTCACCGCATGAGCGTCGATTTGCTCAACCTATCTCCCGCCATTGACAAGATGCGCCCGGAGCTTCGTCGTGCCATGGACGCCGTCTTGGACCATGGCAAGTTCATTCTGGGTCCCGAGGTCAAGGCCTTCGAATCGTTGATGGCCGAACGCCTCGGCATCACCCACGCCATCGGGGTCAATTCCGGCACGGATGCGCTTGTGATTGCGT
Source organism: Thermoplasmatota archaeon (assembly GCA_041623515.1). GTDB lineage: Archaea > Thermoplasmatota > E2 > JACPAO01 > JAHFTW01 > JBFJWV01. Next base: position 1,648 of record JBFJWV010000050.1, read on the forward strand.
TGCGAAGCCTGGGCGTGAAGCCCGGAGACGAAGTGATTGTTCCCGCATTCACGTTCTATGCAACCGCCGAAGCGGTGAGTCAGTGCGGCGCCGTGCCCATCTTTGCGGATGTGCTGGCCGACACCATGTGCATCGACCCGGAATCCATCCGGTCCAAGCTGACGGACAAGACCACGTGCCTGATTCCAGTTCACCTGTTCGGCCACCCGGCAGATATGGATGCAATCATGGCGATTGCAAACGAGCATGATGTGCGCGTCCTGGAAGACGTCGCCCAAGCTGCCGGCGCAACGTACCATGATGCGGCGGTCGGCGGCATCGGCGATGCCGGCGCATGGTCATTCTTCCCCAGCAAGAACCTCGGCGGCTTCGGCGACGGCGGCCTGATTAGCACGGACAGCCAAGCCGTGGCGGAATTGGCACTGTCGCTTCGCCACCACGGGGCCGGGCCCGGCGGAAAATACGACAACATTCGCATGGGGTACAATTCCCGCCTTGACACTCTCCAGGCAGCGATGCTTCACGTCGCTGCCGGCCACTTGGATCATTGGAACGCGCATCGGCAGGCCATTGCAGACGCATACGCGCACGAGTTCGAGGACATGTCCGGGGTTGTGCTTCCCACCATTTTGGACGGATGCACCCACGTCTTCCACCAATACACGGTTCGCATTCCAAGCAAGCGGGATCAGGTGCAGGCGGCTCTGCAATCGGCGGGTATCGGCCACGCAGTGTACTACCCGACTCCCGTCCACCGCCTGCCCGTCTACAACGAACCCGCGGGATCTTGCCCGGTTGCGGAATCCCTGGCGAATGAGGTCATCAGCCTCCCGATGGGGCCCCACATGACGGCTGAGATGGTCAAGGAAGTCGCCGCCCAAGTGCGCGCCGCATTGAGCGCATGACGCAACGGGCCCTACCGGCCGACTTGGACCCTGAACTGGGCACTCCGGAGCGTGCCTTGCTGCACGCGGATCTTAACGGAACAACCCTGCTGGAAGCCAGCGCCTGGAACGGCGTGGCCCTCTGGTGGTTCGTCGACGGTTTGTTTCACCAGTACATGCGGGGTGCCGCGGCGCCGTCCCACGCCCGCCGCGGCATCGCGGGGCGGATGTTGAGCTCCGTGTACGACCAATTTCTCGCAGCAGAAGGGCGCTTCTCTCAACGGCACCGACCCACACTGGACACGGGCAAGCCCCGCGTATTGTACACCGCCCACAACGTATCCTACCGGCCCGAACAGCCGGACGCCCCCGATGCCGTTTTCGGGTCCCTGGTCCGTGAATGGACGCGCCAAAACCAATACGAAGTCATCTCCACAGCACCGCTCACGGGCTTTCCAGAGAACTGGCTTCACCAAGGGATTGGCCGCGCCATCGTGCGGCAGCGCCACCGAGCAGGCCAGCACCACGTCCCGTTTTTCGCCTACGCCGCCGATGCTCACCGCGTGGTCCAATCGGTTCGCAGACTTCTACGTGCCAAATGGCACGACCTAGAGAGGCCATTGGCCCGTGCCATGGACGCCCTGGGCATGGCACCCGGGGACCTTCCGGCCATCAAAGGATTGTTCGTTGAGGATTGCGCAAGAGCGGCAGGCATGTTGCATGGGGCCCGCCATCTGCTGGCACATGCCAAACCGGCGATCGTCATGATGCAGAACGAAACCGGGGACTTCGAAAGAGCGCTCTGCGTCGCAGCCCGCGAGGCGGGTCTGCCTGTGGTCGCCCTTCAACATGGCGTCATCGCCTCGAGCGACGCCTATTACCATCCAGGCCGGAAGCACGTGCAAGCCGACGGTGGCTTCGAGGAACTTGCCCACTGGCTCCCCACGAAGACCCTCGTGGCCAGTGACGACGACGCGGCTCATTTGACGAACAAGGGCGGATACCCCCGAAGCCTGGTGCAGGTGTGCGGGATGCCCCGCCATGACGAATTGGTCGAAGCGGTCGGGCGTGTCGACCCGAATCAATGGAAGCGACAGCAGGGCCTTCCGGAGAACCAGCCCCTGATCTTGTGGGCCACGCAGACCCATGGCACGTCACCCGCAGAGACAGACATCATGGTGGCCACCCTGCGCGCCGCAGCGAAGCGCGCCGGCGCTGCCGTGGCCGTCAAGCTTCACCCCGCTGAAGACCCCGCAGCCGCCCCGTATCAGCCAGCCGACGGGTCCTGGCACATTCTCGATGGAAAAGCCAACATCGCGCCTTGGTTGGCCGCGGCGGACGTCGTTGTTGTCCGGCATTCGACGGTTGGCTGGGAAGCAGCAGGACTCGGGAAAACCGTGGTGGCCTGCAACCTGGTTGACGACGCCGGCGTGGAACTCGCCAGATCGTACGGGGGGCTGGTGGCCCAGACCCCCGAAGCACTCACTGCTGCGCTTCACGCATCGATTGCGCGCACATCGGCCGTGCCGCAACAAAGCGCGGGACCCATCATGGACGGCGGAGCCACGCAACGGGTTCTCGATGTGGTCGATGGGCTGGTTGGCCGGACCGCCGATGCAGGCCCCCAAACCGACTAGGTCGGTGGGTGCCGCAACTCCCAGCCGTCCGTCCCCTGTTGCCAAATTTCGTCGTTGCGGTGACGATCAACAATGGCATCGAATTCTGACTGGCTGAGGCCCAAATATTCGAGGACCTCGTCCAGGCAGTCGGCCGGATATTCGCCATCATACTTGCGAACCGCTTCCAGGCCCTCTGCGCGGCTCAGATGGCCGTTTTGAATCATCCGGCTTGCGTCACGAATGCAGCGGCCGAAGCCGAATTTGATGTACTGCATGTAGTAGTACAGGTCGTCAAACTTGTCATCCAGGCTGTCAAAATTGGTCAGCGTTCCGGGAGTTCGGCCGTTGGGATGGAGCTTGAAGTCAATCTTTTCCTTGATGAACTCGAAATTGCGGAACATGGACCAGCGGTTGAAGTAAGCAAAGTACAGCGCCTTGACGCCCACCCGTTCAACGTCAGCGGCGTCCGGGTACACGTAGGGGTTCAGGTCCGCCTCCGTGATTCCATCACCAACCCAGTTGCGCGGGTCATCGCCAATTTGGTGCTCGATGACCTCGGTGAAGTCGCGTTGCTTTTGGGATTCTTCACTGAGAACCCGGCCGCCGTACTCCGTTTCGCCGTGCTCCGCATAGAAGACCAGCGGAATGTTGTATTGCACCGCAACCTGAACCGGTGCCACATTAACGCCCGCATCCCAGGCAACCTTCGGGTTTCCCCGCTCCTCGAAAAAGCGCCGCGCCAGTTTTCGATGCACCAGTTGGTTCGGCCGCAGCATGATGTGATCGAAGCCCGCACGAATCAGGGCCTCGCGATTGTGCACGCCCACCTCCGTGGGCAGCATGGGCGAAAATGTCACCAACAGTGGGTTCATGCCAAATTCGTACTTGAGCCGATAAGCGATGGCGCTGCTGTCTTTGCCACCGCTCCACGGAACAACGCAATCCCATTCGCCATTTTTGCTGCGGTAGGGCTCCAGCAAATCGAGAAATTCTTGGCGACGCGCGTCCCAATCAATGACGTCATCTTTGTCCGCTGCGTAGCGGCACGCGTTGCAAACTCCCTCGGCATCGAAGCCGATGCGTGGACGCGTGGTTGGCGTCAGGCATTCAAGGCAATATTTGACCTCGCGGCCCTGGCTGTTCACCCGTCCGGCGGCGAATCGTGCGCCCATGGGCGGCCCATTCGCATGCTCTATCTAAGCTTCGGGATGAGTCGCGCCGCCATCCCGCTCGCCGATGCAGAAAGTTGCTTCAATCGGGACTGGCCGAAGGATTCTGCATTCTCCTCAAACGATTGGTGCACGCCTGCAAACCGTGCGTCCACCGCCGTCATGTAACTGTCAAGGGTGCCAGATCGGATGTCGGGCCGCAATTCCCGCACGCGCTCATCCAAGGAGCCGTCAAACATGAAGCGACTTTCTCCTTTCCAAGTCATCAGATTGGAGATTCCAGCGCTCACCTGAATCATGTCTCGCCGACCTTTTGTGACTGGCAAAGCGCGGTGCAAGGCCCGTGTGTCTTCGACAATCATGGTTCCCGCGCTGCCCGTGTGCGTCGCGATGGCATCGTCGCCGTAGACTTCACTCACGTATTCGTCGCTTAGGCGACCGTATTTCACGCCGGGCTTGTAGACACCTTCCGTCCCCGCGACGTAATGGGCGTCTCGATGGGGCGTCACGAACCGTGTGTGGCTTCCGCGAACGCATTGGTGGGCGCCATTCTCCTCGTCCACATCATTGAGATAAATGAAGAAATTCAGCCATTTGAGCTGTGAAAGATCGTAGTGCCACGCCTGCGAATAGGCCGACCGCTCCGCGCGCCCTTCCGCCCCAGTCTTGTTTGGGTGGGTCACAAAGACGACGCTGTTGTTGACATACGGGTTGCATCCAAAATACGCTTGAGCGGCATCATGAACCAAGGGCGAAACCAGGATGTCGACGAGCTTTGATTCGGCGGAGACCGGCCCGTCAGCAAACGTTGAACGCAAGTTGCCAAGGGGCAAACCATCGGATGATTCGCCAACGGCGTCCTTGTACATCATGCGCCCACCCGTGAACGTGTTGTGCACCGGGCGCTCCATGAGCTCCGCCCGCAAGGATTCAATCAGGTCGGCCGAGAAGGCGTTTGGCAAGACCACATATCCATCTTGGTTCAATTGGGGCAGCCACTCCGGCTCGAGAGGCACGTCCGCCGGACGCAGCATCTCGAAGTAGTCCGCGATCGCATGGAGCACCTTCCCTTCCGATTGGATGTAGGCTTCATCCAAGTGACGTCCAAATTCCGGGTAAGCCCCATTGAGCCACGGATGCAGGCGTGCGTTGCAAATGACCTCCCGCGCAAAACGGGGAGCAAGGGTAACCCCCGCCCGCTCTTCGAGCCAAGCCGTATCCTTGCTGATTACACCCTCATCAAGTTCGTGCATTTTCCTGGTCCTCGGCGCCCTGCGCCGCAGTGTCGCGACGTACGAGACAGCCTTTGGATGCCGCGTAGTCCTTCAAGCTTTGAATGCTTGGTTCTGTGAAGTGATAGATATTGGCTGTGCACGCGGCATCCAAGCCGCCATCCTCAAACCCGTCAACAAAGTCCTGCCAACGACCGGCCCCACCGCATCCCAAAACCGGAACCTGAACGGCATCGGAAACCAGGCGATTGAGCCGGTTGTCATAACCCTCCAGCATTCCATCACGGTCAATGGACGTAATCAAAATCTCCCCCGCCCCCGCACGGACCGCTTCCGCGGCCCATTGGTCCGGCGTCCAGGACGTCGGCGTACGGCCGAAGCCCGCCTTCACAACGTATCCGTCGGGCGTCTTCTGCGCATCAATGGACACCACGATGCATTGGCTGCCGTACACCTTCGCCGCTTCCGTGATGAACGCCGGATTGTCAAGGGCTGCCGTGTTGATGATGACTTTGTCCGCCCCGGCGCGGAGCATTTGCCGGATGTCATCCAACGTGCGAATTCCGCCGCCGGCAGCAAGGGGCACATAGCAATTCTCGGCCACCGACTGAACCGCGTCCAAAAAGTTCTGGCGACTTCCTTCGCCCGGCCGCGTGATGTCCAACAAGACAATTTCGTCAATGCTCCACAGGTCGACGAAATTCAGCGTGTACCGATAATCTGGCTCGAAGTTCCGTGTTCGAAACAAAACACCGTCATTGAGCGTCAGAACCGTCACAATGCGCTTGCGCAACATCAGGGCGTCCACCGAAGGAAATTGTCCAGGAGCTGCATGCCGGCCTTTTGGCTCTTTTCTGGGTGAAATTGAACGCCGACGATGTTGTCCTTCTGCACCGCAGCCGCAAATTCCTCGCCATAGGTGCAGGTGCCGATGCGGTGGGCTGGTTCACAAGCCATGTGGTAGCTGTGCACGTAATACATGAGGGGCAATTCCGGAAGCCCCTCCGCTATCCAATGGCCGGCAG
>JBFJWV010000051.1:0-7489 GCA_041623515.1 Thermoplasmatota archaeon
CCATTGGTCTTCCGGGAACAGCTGGCCCACTTGTCCCGGTACTTGCACCAAAAACTCGAACAGGGCAAACACCAGCAGAATCCAGAACACGGGCCACATGTTGGTCCAGCCCTGGCCGTAACTGGCGAACACGCGGGGTTCAACGGGAACAGTACCGACCGCCATGCGCCCTCAACGGGCGCGGTTGTCAAGAACCCGCCGGCTGACTTTCGTTTTATACCCCCATCCGGTCGCCGGCTCTGTCCCTGGAGGGTCGGTTTGTACCAGCTCAAAGAAGGTCAGATTGCCTACATCCTGCACCGCGTCTCGGGCGTTGCCATCGTCTTGTTCCTGTTCGCGCACATCGTGGAGAACTTCATGCTCCTGATGGGCCCCGCCGCGTACAACACCACCATTGCGTTCTACCACACCTGGTACTTCCGCCTCGGTGAATTCGCCTTGATTATGGCCGTCGTTTACCACGGCCTGAACGGCATCCGCATCATTGCCATTGACTTCTGGCAACAATCCACGCACTACCACAAACAGATGTGGTACGCCGTGATGGTGCTCAGCGTTCTCATTGCCCTCTGGGTTGGCAAGATCATGCTGTGGGATTACGATGGATGGCCCTGGATGGAGGGCAGCCACTGATGTCCACTCCTCGCCCCATCAATGGCAGCAAATTCGAGACCTTCCAGTGGTACTGGTTCCGCTTCAGCGGCCTTTTGCTGGTTGGACTCGCGTTCTTCCACTTGTGGCTCAACCACATCCACACGGAAGTTGGTGAGCTCAACTACAACTTGGTCATCACCCGCCTCACGGAATGGCCCATCCTGCGCGTGGTGGACTTCCTGCTGTTGGCTCTTGGTCTCAGCCATGGTTTGCTGGGAATCAAGAACATCATCGATGACCGGGCCAAGACGCGCGGACAGCGCTTGTTCTGGCTCAATGTCCTGGCGTTCCTCTTCATGCTGTTCCTGATTGCGGGGACGGCTGTCCTTTGGACCCTGGAGGGCAACGCATGAACCACCACAAGTTTGACGCCGTGATTGTTGGCGCCGGCGGCGCCGGGCTCATGGCCGCGCTCGAGCTGGCCAAGGAACAAAGCCTCAACGTGGCGGTCCTGTCCAAGTTGTACCCCGTGCGCAGCCACACCGGTGCTGCGCAGGGCGGCATCAGCGCCAGCCTGGGCAACATGGAGGAAGACAACTGGGAGTGGCACACCTATGACACCATCAAGGGCAGTGACTTCTTGGGCGACCAAGACGCCATTGAGGTCATGTGCAAGGACGCTCCCGAGGCCATCATCAACTTGGAGCACCTGGGTTTGCCGTTCGACCGAACTCCTGAAGGCAAGATTTCCCAGCGCAAGTTCGGCGGTCACACCCGCGACCACGGCAAAGCGCCCGTGCAACGTGCCTGCCATGCGGCGGACCGCACCGGCCACGCCATCCTGCATACCCTGTACCAGCAGTGCATCCAGAAAGGGGTCCAATTCTTCAACGAATTCCAAGTGATGGATCTCATTGAATCGAAGGACGCCGACGGCAACAAGGCCATCGCTGGATGCGTTGCCTACGAAATGGAAAACGGCGCCCTGCACACCTTCCATGCCAAAGCAGTCATGTTCGCATCCGGGGGCTATGGACGCTGCTGGAAGGTGACCAGCAACGCCCACGCGCTGACCGGCGACGGAGTCGGCATCGCCATGCGCCACGGCATCCCCTTCGAAGACCCCGAGTTTTTCCAGTTCCACCCCACAGGCCTCTGGCGCATCGGCGTCTTGGTCAGTGAAGCGGTGCGCGGTGAAGGCGGCATTCTTCGCAACAAGAACGGTGAGGCCTTCATGGCGGAATATGCGCCGACGATCAAGGACTTGGCCAGCCGCGACGTGGTGAGCCGGGCCATTTACACGGAGATTCGCAAAGGCAACGGCATCGGGCCCAAGGGCGACCAATACGTCCACTTGGACATCACGCACTTGGACCCCGAGGTCATTGACAAGAAACTCCCTGAAGTCACTGGATTCGCGCGGACCTACCTCGGCGTTGAACCCAAAACCGAACCCATTCCGGTGGCACCCACGGCGCACTACGCCATGGGCGGCGTGCCCACCAACGTGGATGCGCAAGTCGTCGCCGACGCCAACAACACCCCCGTCACGGGCTTCTACGCCGCCGGCGAAGTGGCCTGCGTGAGCGTCCACGGTGCCAACCGCCTCGGCACCAACAGCCTGCTTGACTTGGTTGTCTTTGGCCGCCGCGGCGGCAAAGCCATGGCCGAGCACTGCAAGACCGCCGATTGGCTCCCCCTCCCGGAAACCGACGCAACGGCCGCCATGCAGCAGCACTTGGATGCGCTGTTGGCCGGCAGCGGCAAGGAATCCGTCGGCGCCCTGCGCAACGAAATGCAGGAAATCATGATGGACAACGTGGGCGTGTACCGCACCCAGGAATCGTTGACGGATGCCAAGGCAAAAATCCAGGAGCTGCGCAAGCGGTTCCAGGACGTCAAGGTCAGCGATCAAGGCAAGTTGTTCAACACGGAGCTGCTGGAAGCGCTCGAGTTGGGCTACTTGCTCGACATCAGTCTCGCGGTCACCGAAGCGGCGTTGGCACGCCAAGAATCCCGCGGCGGCCATGCCCGGGACGACTTCGAGGCGCGCGACGACGCGAACTGGATGAAGCACACCCTGGCATCTCTTGATGGGGACGACATCAAACTCGACTACAAGCCCGTGGTTGTGACCCGCTACGAACCCGTGGAGCGTGTGTACTGATGACTGAAATGGCCACCAAATCCGTGACGCTGCGCATCAAGCGCTACAACCCGGAAGCCGGCGACGACAAGCCGCACCTGGAAGAATACCACCTCAACGATGTCCTGCCCACGGACCGTGTGCTGGACTTGCTCTTGCGCACCAAGTGGGAACAGGATGGCAGCCTCAGCTTCCGGCGCTCCTGCGCCCACGGCATCTGCGGCAGCGACGCCATGGTCATCAATGGCAAGAACCGCCTCGCCTGCAAGATTCTCGCCAAGGACTTGCCGGACACCATCACCGTGGAACCCCTCAAGGGCCTGCGGCCGAAGAAGGACTTGATTGTCGACTTCGAACCGTTCTGGGCGTCCTACGAGTCGGTCATGCCGTACCAAGTGACGGCCCACGAACCCCATGGCAAGGAACGCCTGCAATCGCCCGAGCGCCAAGCGCTGGTCGATGATCAAGCCAAGTGCATCCTGTGCGCGGCGTGCACCACCAGTTGCCCCAGCTTCTGGAGCAACGAAAAGTTCGTCGGCCCCGCGGCCATTGTGCAAGCAAGTCGCTTCGTGTTCGATGACCGCGATGAAGGCAACGGCGAACGGCTGAAAGCACTCGGCGAATACACGGGCGTTTGGCGCTGCCGCACCATCTTCAACTGCGTGGAAGCGTGCCCGCAAGGAATTGACATCACCAAGCACATTGGCAATGTCAAGAAGGCGCTGCTGCACGGCGGTCCCGAGTTCCTCTACGAGACGGCCAAGCCCCAGTAGGAGCAAACCCTCAAACCGGGCGGCCCATGCTCCTGCATGGGTCGATTGGCCAACTCCTGGCAGATGACGAAGACCAGTTTCGGCGTCATCCAGCACGACAAGGAACTCCTTTGGTTGCCCGTTCTGAGCTTCATCGCCACGGTGGTAACCGTGATGGGCATCGCGGGCGTGGGCTTCGCCGCGGGCGTGTTTCCAGAGGTCACCAACGCCGACGGCAGCGTCAACCCGGCGGGGCTCCTGGTGGCCGCTCTCATGTATCTGGGCTTGGCGTTCGTTCAAGTCTTCTTTCATGCAGCCACTGTGGCGGGCGCCAACGAACGCCTGGCCGGAGGCGACCCCACCGTGGGCTCGGCGCTCAAGGCAGCTTGGGCCCACGTGGGCCGGCTGTTTCTGTGGTCCATCATGGTGGCCACCGTCAACGTCATCTTGCAGGCCTTGCGCGAGCGGGGCGGCTTCCTGGGTCAGATTGCAAGCAGCATTGCGGGCGTGGCGTGGAACTTGGCCACCTATTTCGTGGTCCCCATCCTGCTGTTCGACGACAAATCCATTGGGGGCAGCCTCAAGCAAGGCGGCGGCCTGTTCAAGAAAACCTGGGGCGAAGCCGTGGTCGGGCAATACGGCATTGGCTTCGTGGGCTCGGTGTTGACGGTCCTGTGGCTGGTGTTGGCCATCATTCTCACTGTACTCCTTGCGGGCCTTGGCACGGCGGGCTTGATTCTCGGCATCGCGATTGGCGTCGTGGGCCTGGTCATCATCAGCGTGCTGTTCACGGTCGCAGCGGCCGTGTACAAGACGGCCCTGTACCGGTACGCCACGACCGGCCACGGCGGAACCGGCTTTTCGGACAATGAACTGTCCGGCGCCTTCGTCGCCCGCTAGAGGCGCAGGTCCGCTTTTCCCCTCCTTGCTCCCTTCATATAGCGGACGCGAAACACGGTTTCTGTGCTCTACGATTGCCCCGATTGCGGCGAAGCCTACGCCGCCGAGGGCTTCTCTGTCACGCTGTGCCCGCGCTGCGATTCCGAAAACGTCGCCAGCTTCGAGCGTCCCCTCAATGCGCCCAAGTCGTCCCGTCGCGGCGCATGGGCCGCCGGCTTGTCTGCCGGCCTCATCATCATGGCCATGGCGGTCTTGTCGTGGTCCACGCTGGACTTGGATGATGACGGCTTGAGCACGTACCGCGAATGGCAGGAAGGAACCAAGCCATTTGACGCGGACAGCGACGGCGATGGTTTGCTGGATGGATGGGAAGTGGACAACAACTTGGATCCCAACAACGTGGATTCGGATGGTGACGGCGTCAGTGACCTGCAGGAAGTGCGCGAGGCCGCCAAGCTTGATCCCGCCCTGTGCGAGAGTTTGCCCTTGCTATTGGGCCCGTGCGATGCGCCACAGCAACCGGATTCCACGGAGGCATTGGCCGCCAATGCATCCGCAACCCGCGTGACGGCATGGTTTGCCGTGGCATCCGTTGCGGCAGCCGCCGCCGTGGGCTTGGTTGTGGCCCGCAACATGGGTCGGCGCTAAGCGCATGATTCATGGGCTCCCGCGAATGCAGGGGCCCCGATGATTGAAGCCAACCGCGTCCTGGCATTTGCATTGACCACGCTGGTTTGCGCGGGCCTCGGCTTCGCCATCGACCTGGACGGGGATGGGCTATCCAATGGTCGGGAACTCATGTTGGAAACCAGCGGGGTCAAGGGGGACAGCGATGGGGATGGCCTCAACGATGCCGACGAATGGCGGCGGGGCTTCGACCCGTTGAACCCGGACCTGGACGGCGACGGGGTTCTCGACGGTGCGGAACGCGCCGTGCTATGTGTCCGGTTGCGTGATTGCGACGGGGATGGTTTGGCTGACGGGCTGGAGCAAGTCCGCTTCGACGCGTTGGACCCCGACACGTATGACGTGGGCCTCTCCGATGCGGTCGTGCATGCCTTCGAGCAAGGGGGGCAACCGGCCAGCGCCGATGCGGACCGCGATGGCATCCCCGATGGCTGGGAAGAAAGCGAAGGGCGCATCACGTGGGGTCCCTTCAATCCGCAGCCCGGCGTGCCGGATTTGCTCATTGAATTCGTGCGTGTGGAAGGTCCGCACTCGGGCCGGTTCTCGTTGGATTTTGATCCGGCGTACGAAGCCGTCGCATCCATGTTCGCCCAGCGTGGAATCCAAATGCAGTGGATTGAGACCGTGGTCGGCACCCAAGACGAAGTGCGCCCGGGTTTTCTCGATACCGATGACATCGGCTACTACGACGGCGTGCTGCAAAGCGGCGTGGCCAGCGGCAACCCGTTCGTGACCACCATCGTGTTGAATCCGCAACAGACCCAAGAGGATTTGGCGGGGGACATTCTTGGTGCCGCCTTCCTGCGTTCCATGATTGCAACGGTGGATTACGGGGCGCACACGGTGTTTGAGTTCGTGCGCGACACGTCGCAAGGGCTCCGCTTCGATGGCACCCTGCGCATCAGTCCCGTGCTGGAAAGTCACGTCATCGGGGCCCGTCCGGAACAGGCGCGTCTGCTTGCGTTTGCATCCGAGGGCATCGTGGAACTGTGCCCGGCGCCGTGCGCCAACGATTTCTGGTTCGTCACGAAGCAAAAGCAATCCAACGGCAACCCGGACCTGCTCCTGCGCTGGACGTGGCAGCCGGACTGGTTCGTCACCGCGCCCAACATCACGACCAGCGATGGCGCGTACCTGCAGTTGCGCATGGTCGATGTGAACGTGAACCACGCCCAACTCGCCAGCACCATCGCCCATGAAATTGGCCACACCCTCGGCTTGTGCCATTCCCACGAACAAGAGTGTTACAGCCAGTTCGATGCCAGTGACATCAACCGCGCCGCCATTGATTCGTCAACCATGAGCTATTCATCCGCGCCGGGCACCCTTCATTTCTTGCCCAGCGAATGGCGGCAATTGGAAACGTACCTCACCTGCCCCCCGCAAGAACCACTTGTGTTGGTTGCGGAGGGTGCATCCGCGCAAGCGGTTCGGGAATCCAAGTACCTCAACAGTTTCGTGGAGGCCTCGCAGGCCCGGCAGTGCGGCGATGCATCGTCCATCCAAAGTGACTTGGAAGAATCCACGCTGGAGGGCGAGTTGCCTTACGTGTGGCTGGCCGTCTATGCCCTTGGATCATTGGGCGCGTTGGCCATCGTGCATTGGCGCGTCTAGCCGCGCGACACTTGCACGTCCAAGCCGCTTTTCTTGGCCTGCGCGATGGCCTTGCCTTCCGCGCTGCTCGCCTTGAAACGGACCTTTCCATCTTGGCTGGCACGGCCGGTTCCCACGTGGGCTCCTTCTATGTCCACGGAAACGACTTGCCCGGCCAAGTTCTTCGGCACCAGCACAAACACGTTGTTGCCCGTGGTCCGGATGCGCGTCCCCGCCGGGCCACTGGGCCCTCCGCCCGGGCCTTTGGCCGCCGGACTTCCCCGGGGGGCTCCCTTGCCGAGGCTTCGAATGTCCAAATGGACGCCCAGTTTGCGCTCAAGCCCCTGCACCGTTCGACCGCCACGTCCAATCAGGTTCGGGACTTCCCAATCCTCGACGAGGACGGTGGCGCGGCCGCCACGAATTTGCACATCCATGGTTCCTTCCACGTACCGCCGCAACGCGCGGCGCAGCTCGTTTTCCGCCAGCTGCGACGTGCCACTTGGACTGGATTCCACGTCGGCGAGGGGCATGACGACCACTTGTTCGCCAAAGCTGTAAATTTCGTACAGATCTTCCTTGGTTTGGACGTCGGAGACCACGACGACCGGTCGCGCCAGGTCCTCCTGGACGCCTTCCGGCGCCTTGACCGTAAAGCGCAACTCCAGGATGGTGGCCACCTGCCCGGCGTCAATGAAAAGCACCGTGTCCTCCACTTGTGGAATCATGCCGAGTTCGACGCGTCCGATGAGCCGCTGAATGGCGTCAATGGCGCGGCTGGCGTGGGTGACACCAAACAAGCCGATGCCGGCCAAGC
>JBFJWV010000052.1:0-7460 GCA_041623515.1 Thermoplasmatota archaeon
CATTGTGGGCTTCTTCGCCGGCTTGGCCGTGGCGGCGTTTGAGTTCTTCACCAACTTCGGTGGCGCGGAGTTTATGGCGGCCGCCGGCTTTGGAACGGCCTTCATCTTCTTCGTCGTCGGGTACGCCTTCTTTGAAACCGGAATCAAAACCATGGTCCTGGGTCTGGGGCGTTTCCGGAGCCAGCGGGATACGCCGTACTATGGAGCCGCCCTGGGCATCGGCATGGGCGCCATGATTGCCATGATGATTGTGGCCACCGCGACGCGCCTGGCCGAATCCAATGGCGTGCCGTACACCTTCACCACCGGTGCGGTCATGGTGTTCATTCCAGTTGGCGGCATGTTGGCCCATGGCGCAACGGGTGCCTGGGTCGGCAAGGGAAGTGCGGACGGAAAATTGTGGAAGGGTTGGGCCATCGGCACCATCCTGCAACTGCCCATCCTTGGGTCCTACTGGCTCTGGTGGCCCAGCATTGGCCAAGGCAATGTGGTGGCCATTTTCCCGTTCGTGGTGTGCTTGGGGTACGGCGTGGCTCTGCTTTGGATTACCCAGAAGAAAGTGCTCGATGAAGTGGTCCCCAAGGAAATTCGCGACAAGTTGCGCCGTGCGCAGCGCCGCGAGGCCCGCCAAGCCGTGGCGGGAGCCGTGGGCGACGAAGAAGAGTAGCTAGGCGTCCAGCATGGCGTAACGGCCGATGGCGGGCTCATACAGAATGTCGCACGCGAGCATGCGCACGATTTCTTTCTCGGCGCGCACGGCCTCAATTCCCGCGCGGCGCATGGATTCCAACATGGTCGCTTCATCCGGCCGGTCCAGCAGTCGCGTTAACCACAAGGCCACGGCTTCGGCTCGGGCCGATTTGTTGGTGATTGATTTCGCCTTGGCTGCTGCGGCATCCACTGGCGTATCATGGCGCACCAGTGGTTTCTCCGGCTGCAGGGCCAAGGCTGCTGCCGCCGCTTGGGTCTCGGGCAGCCCTTGCGCGCGGGCCGCACGCAGGGAGCCTGCAGCGGCTTGGGCTTCGCGCAGGTCATTGCCTTGCCAAAGGCGCCGTCGTCGCTTCACATCGACCGTTTGCCGGCACTGGGTGCAAGTCGCCGTCGCATGGCGCAATTCCAAAGCCCAGGTGTTGCCGCATTGGCAACCCACCACAGCATACCGCATCGGGCCGGCATCGTTCGCATTCAACATGGTCCGAATCCAGGGGTCCTTGAAAGTACAGAAGGACCGGCCCCCTTTTGACACCCTTCGAAGTGGCGCAGCCAATGAGTGACTTTCACACGGTCGCGGACGTCCTTGCCGGCGAGCACACCGGCCAAACCGTGCGACTGCGGGGCTGGGTTCACCGCCAACGCACGGGCGGCAAACTGGCGTTCATCACGCTCCGGGATGGCACCGGCACAATCCAATGCACCGTCAAAGGAGGCATCGCTGACGACGACAGCCTCGCAGCGGCCAAAGACGCCCTGATTGAGAGCAGCGTGAGTCTCCTCGAGGGCGAAGTCGTTGCCGATGAGCGCGCTCCCGGTGGCTTCGAAGTGCGGGCGTCCAAATTTGTCATGCACCAGAGGGCGGATGACTTCCCGCTGCGCGGCGACCAAGGAACCGAATTCGAATTGGACAACCGCCACCTTTGGCTGCGCAGCACCCAATTGTCCACGGTCTTGCGCATCAAGAGCCGGCTCCTCCACGCGGCCCGCGAGTTCTTCGCCGCCGAAGGATTCGCGGAAGTGGACCCAAGCGTCATCACAACGAACGCGTGCGAAGGCGGCAGCACCCTGTTCACCTTCGATTACTTCGGTAAGCAAGCCTACCTCAGCCAATCCGCCCAGATGTACCTGGAGGGATGCATCTTCGGCAACCCCAAGGTTTGGAGCATCACCAACAGCTTCCGCGCCGAAAAGAGCCGGACGAACAAGCACCTGACGGAATTTCATCACCTGGAAGCCGAGTACGCCTGGTGGGACAACGACGCCAACATGGAATTCCAGGAACGCCTCGTTGAATACCTCGCCCACGACGTGGCCACCCACTGCGCCGATGATTTGCGGGCCCTGGACCAAGACCCCGAGCGCCTGTTGAAGGTGAAGGCACCGTTCGAGCGCGTGAGCTACGATGACGCGGTCACCCAACTGCAGCAGCTTGGCTTCGAATTCCCCCACGGCGAAGACTTCGGGGCGCCCCATGAAAAGGCGCTCACGGAAGGCCTCGACAATCCCATTTTCATCACCGACTGGCCGGCTCACATCAAGGCATTCTACATGCACCAAGACCCGGACAACCCGGAGAAGGTGAAGTGCAGCGACCTGCTCGGCCCCGACGGTTTTGGTGAACTGATTGGTGGCAGCCAGCGCAGCGAAGACATTGAGTGGATGAAACGCCGCCTGCAAGAACAGCACGACCATGACATTTCCACGGGCGAAATCCCGGAGGACGAAGTTCTGGATTTGGCGCCCTACGAGTGGTACTTCGATTTGCGCCGCTACGGCAGCGTCCCCCACAGCGGTTTCGGCTTGGGCGTCGAGCGCCTGCTACGATGGTTCACGGGTCAAGAACACATCCGGGACATGTTGCCGTACCCGCGCACGCCCAGCCGAGCGTACCCCTAGATGGCCAAGCCGCGGCAAAAATCCCGGGAAGGCCAAAGCGTCAGTGACGACACCGTTGCCCGGTACACGGCAGCGCGGGCGTTTTTGGTGGGCGAGTGGATTGGAGCCATTTTGATGGTCGGCAGCTTCACCCAGTTGTACCTGGTAGCCTTCGTTTTCGGGGGCACCGTTCGCCTGAGCGTTGGCCTTGGCTTGGGCGCCCTCCTTCTGGGTGCCTGGATGTTTTGGACCAACCGCACCCATTACTTGGGCCTGAATTTTCCATTCAGGCGGCGCTGGGAGGTTGTGGCCGTCATTTTTGCCGGCGCCGGCGCGGTGTTTTGGCTGCTTTTCGGGTTGCTTGCGGCGTTGGTGTGGCAAGGAATCCCGATTCAGAAGTGAAGGCGCTTCTCGATTGGGTTAAGTCGAACCCCTCTTGTGAACCGCTGTGAGCAAGACCGCCATCATCCTCGGGGCAGGCCAAGCAGAGCGCATGCTCCCCCTGTCTGCACGTCGGGTGAAGCCCATGTTTCTGCTGGCTGGGAAGCCCGTTATTCAGCATGCGGTTGAAGCGGCCAAGGAAATTGGCGCCGACCGGATCGTCGTTGTCACTCCAGCAGGCGATGCCACCATCCAAGGGTTTCTCGGTGATGGCAAGCGCTTCGATGTGGAGTGTGAGTACGTGGAGCAAACGTCGCCGCGAGGAACCGCCAACGCCATCCGCGACGCCTTGCCCGTGGCAGGCATGGGTGGCTGCTTCCTGCTTCCCGGCGGCTCATTCCTGGGCGTTGGTTCGGCCAAGCCGCTCAATGGCGCAACCGGAACCACGTTGCTTGCGGCGACGGCAACCGGGTCCCACCGGCAAGCGATTCCCGTCGTGCGCGGGCAGCAACTGCAATCCATGGCGTTCGAGGATGCGTCCATCGGCTCGACGCGCGTCAGCACCATGATGGCGTGGATGGGTGGCGAGTTCCTGGAGTTCCTTCTGGAAGACGGGCAGGCGATCGGTGCCTTTGAGGAGGCACTCGGCGCGTTTGCTGGCGACCATGAAGTGAGCGTGCTTGATGCGGCGGGAACCTGGGAGCCCGTGGTTGATGCATGGGATTTGGTGCGCATCAACGAGCTTGCCCTCCACGGCACCGAAGTGCGGCTCGGCGAAGGAGTTGACATTCACGAAACGGCGGTGCTGGTGCCGCCCGTCTGGATTGGCGATGGCGTCCACATTGGTGAGCGGGCGGTCATTGGCCCGTTTGCATCCATTCGCACCAACGCACGCATCGGGCCGTTGAGTGAAGTGCGGGACTCCATCATCAACAACAACGTGCGTCTCGATACGCGTGCCGTGGTGCGTGGCGCCATTTTGGACGACGGCGTTGAAGCAGGGCCCGGTTGCCTTGCGGCGGACGGGGCCATCATTGGTGCCGACGCGACCATCGGCAGCGGGGTCATCTTCGAAGGCCCCTGCATCGTTGATGCCGACGCCATGGTCGAATCAGGGCGCGTTGTCAAGGAATAACCATGTGCGGGATTTTTGGCGTCATTGGCAGGGAAGGTGCCCCGGAAATTGTGCACCGTGGTTTGCGTCGTCTCGAATACCGTGGCTACGACTCGGCGGGAATCGCCTGGCAGAACAACGGCTTGCACCGGGTGCGGGCCGTGGGCCCTGTCGCCAATTTGGAGGTGCCAAGTGACGAAGCCTCGATGGCCATTGGCCATACGCGTTGGGCAACCCACGGTGGCGTCACGCAGGCCAACGCGCACCCGCATTTTGATTCGAGCAGCCGCGCGGCCGTTGTTCACAACGGCGTGCTGCTGAACCATGAGCAATTGCGCGCTGAGTTGGTTGCTGCAGGGGCGACATTCACCAGCGAAACCGATTCGGAAGTGCTCGCGCATCTGTGGCGAAAGGCCGCCGACGAAGGGCGCGATGCATGGGGGCGCCTCAGCGAAATCATGTCCCACTTGGCGGGGACGTACAGCGTGGCGTTCCTGGATGCAGATACCGATGTGGTGGCGGTGGCCAAACATCGAAATCCCTTGTGGGTGGCCGTGGCCGACGGAGTGACCTACCTCGCCAGCGACGCGGTGGCCTTGGCTCCCCATTGCAGCGAGGCAACGCCTCTCGAAGACGGCGACCAAGGGTTGCTCGCGGCAGGCAGCTTCGAATTGCGCGACCGGGACGGCAATCCCGTCGAGCGCAGCCCGCTTCCACTGGATGCACTGGGCGGGGACGTGGGCCTCGGTGGGTATGAACACTTCATGCTCAAGGAAATCCACGAAACCGGCCACGCGGCCAATGCGGTCATTGGCAATCATGTGCGACGCCACAAGACCCACGTTGTTCCTGACGCGTTGCGCCCGACCCGATTCTTGGGTCTTGGTGCGGGCACATCGTACTATGCGGCCACTCTGACGGCGGAATATGTCCGACGGCTCGCGCGCATTCCAGCGTCGGCAGCGGCGTCCCCGGAGTGGAAGGATGACCCGGCCATCCCCGAGCCCGATGCCTTGGTGGTTGCGTTTAGCCAAAGCGGCGAGACGCTGGACACGGTGCAAGCCTTGGCGCAGTTGCACAGTCATCCGCAGCGCATCGTGGCGTTCACCAACTACCCGCAAAGCACCATCGGGCGCCAAAGCGACGTCACGGTTCCTCTTCACAGCGGTGTTGAAATCAGTGTCGCCGCGACGAAGACGTTCCTCAGCCAGTCCCTGCTTGGGCTGCTTCTGGCGGTGCAAATGGGCATGGCAAACGGCACGCTTGGTTATGCACGCGGCAAGCGCATCTTGGACGATTTGATTCGCTTGCCGCGTCACCTCGACCGCATTGGACATGATGCGATTTTCCAAGAGCATGCAGCGTGGCTGGCTGGATTTGAGAATGCATTCGTTCTCGCCAAGGGCTGCGATCTTCCGGCAGCGTTTGAAGGGGCGCTGAAACTGAAGGAAATCGCGTACCAACATGCGGAGGCGTATCCCGCCGGCGAATTGAAGCACGGTCCCTTCGCGCTGCTGACGGAAAGCACTCCCGTGATATTCTTGCTCGGCGATGGCGAGCATGCGGATTCGGTGCGCAACAGTTTGGAGGAGGTCGCCGCTCGCGGGGCACCCACGTTGGTTTTGGCGGTGGGGGATGTGGAGGTGGATGCGCATCGGCACCGCGTGATTCGTCTGCCTGCGGCGTCGCGGTTGCAGCATCCGCTGCTGCATGCGACCGCCATGCATTCGCTGGCTTACTGGACGGCCAAGGCGCGGGGCTTGCCCATTGACAAGCCGCGCAACCTGGCCAAGAGCGTCACCGTGGAATGACGGTGCCTCGGCCAATTCGTCGGCCAAGCTTGACTAGTGGAGCATTTTTCGGAGTCGTGCTTGCAGCTCGTCGCGGTCCAGGTCCGTCGTGACGAGAGGAATTCGTTCGAATTCCGCCAATCGGTATGCGAGCTTGTCCACGTCGTCGGGTCGGTGGTACACAACCATGCTCGGCTTCATGGGGTGGACGCGGATAGCAATCATGGGGCTGCGACCGTACTTGATGCCGGAGAATACGAGGGCGCGCTCGGTGCTCCAGCCATAGATGCGGGCGTAGTCGTTGCTGTTGAGTGAGCCAATGGCCTTGATGGCGTCGATGAGGGTGTAGCCCTGGACTTTGGTTTCTTCGACATCCGCGAGGACAAGCGCCCGCCCTTCGATTTGATCGATGAATTCCTGGGCAGGGATGCTGCGCCGGTATTCCCCCATGTCCAGGATACCCTCCATGGGCGCGATGAGCGATTGGAACCGTGCCGCGACGTGGCCTCCACGGTCTTGGTCCATGTCCACCAGAACTTCGACCAGGCGCTTGACGGTTGCAATGCCCGGCGATTTTCGCCGGCCCGATTCGTAGTCGCTGATTACGCTGGGGTTGACCGCCAAGCGCTGGGCAATTTCGGATTGGCTGAGCTCGAAGGTTTCGCGCCATTTGCGCATGGTTTGGCCCGGTGATTCGGAGAGGGCAATTTCTCCGGCCATTTTCTCCAGCAGCGCCGCTTTCACGATTGACGAAGGGCGCTTCGACAATATGGGCCCTTCGGTTGTTGCCGATGGGCCCTACGACGCACGCCCGCGGGCTTGGGGGGAAGCCATTTTCTCCAGTTGCTGGCATGGTGCATTGATACCATGACCACCATTCAAGCGGACTCAGAGGAAGCCCTGGAGGAGTTTTCGGCCTCCCTGGGGGCGGCAGGAGTCAACGTGCGGTCCATTGCTCACGCATGGCAAAGCGGCGGCGGCCGCCTGGCCGTGGGCAAACTGACCATTCGGCTCCTCGGGGGAGACCCCGCGTTCACCGCAGGCACCATTCATGCTCCGCGCGGCGATGGGCACCCCGACTTGGAACTCAGTCGCGTTCTGCTCGAGCAACACGGGGTGGACTGGACCCACTGGAGCGACGAATTTGCCGACTTGGGCCACCATGGATTCGACCAATCGGCTCGTTTTCCGCGAATTGCCTTCGATGATGCCGTGAGTCCGGGGGAAATTGCGCGCCTCGTGACGGGCGTGCGCGACCTTGCGGTCATGGTGAATTGATTGGACCATGACGCGGTCCAAGGCCGCGTGTTTGACCTGTTGATCATTGGCGGCGGCATCAACGGTGCCGGCATCGCGCGCGAAGCCGCCGAGCGCGGTCTGTCCGTTTGCTTGCTGGAAAAGGAACGATTTGGAAGCGGCACCAGCAGCAAGAGCAGCATGCTTGCCCACGGCGGAATCCGTTACCTGGAACAATTCGAGTTTCGACTGGTCCGCGAAGCTCTCGGCGACCGCGAATACCTGCTGCGCGAATTCCCTGACCTCGTCACGCCCATTGAATTCGTCTACCCGCTTTACCCATGGACGGC
>JBFJWV010000053.1:0-7372 GCA_041623515.1 Thermoplasmatota archaeon
GCTCGGTTTCGTCGGAACCGTCGTCCTCGGCCTCGCTGGGTTCCGGTTCTTCGATGGCTTCCGGCGCAGCCACAGGTTCCGGAACCTCAACAGCTGGACTTTTCGGCTCACCCGCAGGCGGTGCCGCCGATTCCTGCTCGGGTTCCGCACTGATTTCCGGTTCGGACGGAGGGGTCGGCAGGTCCGCTGCCAGCTGGGCTTCAAGCTCCGCTTCCAGTTCGGCTTCCAGCTTCGCTTCCAACTCATCTTCCAGTTTATCCTGGACCTTGTTGAGCCGGTCGCGGAGGTTCTTGAACATGAATGCGCGAGCCGGGAATCGAACCCGGGCAGGTGGCTTGGGAAGCCACCGTCATACCATTAGACCACTCGCGCGTTATGCAGACATTTGGGTCTGCAATTCCTGCATGCGCATGCCGATTTTTTCGGCTTCGGCGGACGTGGTGCGAAGGGCAGCTTCCGTCTTTTGCAGGCGGTCCCGCAGCTGGCTCAGGGCATCGCCAGCGGGCGTTTCCGTGGTGTACCCGGAGCCGATGTCCATCTGGACGGGGGCTTCGGGGTCGACCTGGGCTTTGATGCGGATTCCCGCGCCAATGGGGACGCGGGCATCCGTGGATGTGGCCGTGGAGAGGCCTTCGAGGGTGGTGATGGCGGCACCAATCTCGCCGATGGATTGCTCCAGGCTTGACAGGTGCCGGTCGTACGCCTGAAGCTGGCGCTGAAGGGACTGCATTTCAGCGGCAACGTCGGTGTCGGCCATCAGTTGTCGAGGCGCTTCTGCGTGGTCGGGGTGATTTCGGTGGCGACCGTCACGGACGTGATGTTGACTTGGCGGCGGGCAACGCCGTGGCGGCTGCCCAGTTCCGCAAAGGTGTATTCGCGTGCGGTGGCGTCGTCTTCGGCCGGAACTTGCAGCTTGAAGTGCTGGCGGATGCGGCCCATTTGGAAGTCTCCTTCGATGTCGAATGCTTGCTTGCTCATGTTTTCACTCCAGGAATCCCAGGGCCTCTTCGATACGGCCCAATTCAATGCCCGTGGTCTTGGTGCCTGCGGCGGCGCCATTTTGGTTTGCCGACAGGCCCGCCCCGACCAATCCATGGCCGTGGTTGACGGTCCCGATGCGTGCGGGGGCATGAAGGTGTTGCTTGAGGAAGGCCAAATCCTCGTCGGTGGCCAATGGGTGCGCCAAGACGCCCTTGTTGGTGGCCACGCCAGCGGTTCCAACGGTGGGGATGCCGGCGATGCGCCCATGGGCCGCCTCCACGCCAAGGGTTTCACCGATGACACGCAATTGGCCTTTGGATAGATCCGGGTGGGCAATGGCGCCCAAATCGTTGCACAGCACGTTATTGCCCGCGGCATTCAGGCGACTGTGGTTCAAGCGCTCCACGGTCAAGCCCGCATCGCGCAGGATGTCCATTTCGTGGTCCTTGGTGATGTCGGCGACGACGGCCCCGTTCTTGTTGGCGACCATCAAGCTGCCCAGGAGCGTGCTGCCACCCAGGGTCAGCTCGATGGAATCCAGCTCCAGGGCCTCTTCGAGAAGCTGACGCTCCTTCTTGGTGATGCCCGGCGGCACGAACAAGTGTTCACTGGTTGCCCGGACGTAGACCCCGACGTTGGGGTTTCCGTACGGGTCCAACCGTCGGAACATGTGCTCCTACTCTTCCGAGTCGTCGTGCAGCGTTGCGTGAGCCAGTTCGCTCGCCGCGGCCATCCAGCCTTCGACGACGTCTTCGCTCTTGCCGGTGGCTTCCGCCACGGCCGCAGGGTCCGCGTGGGCGAGGTCGGCGGCGGTCTCGATTTCGAGTTCCGCCAGCTTCTCGGCCGTTGCAGGACCAATGCCGTCAACTTCGGTGACTGGGACGTCTTCGTGCTCGTGGTCGCCGCCCATGCCCATGTCAGGTGCCAGGACCGGGGTCTCGGCTGCCTTCTCTTGGCGCTCTTGGATGGCTTCACGGACGGAACCGTCGGTGCTGCTGTCGGGCAAGGTCACTTCCACGACGCCATCGTCAAAACGGGTGGCGCGGACGCGAATCTTGCTGGGGATGGTGAATTTGCCACGGGACCAAAGGGACTCGTTGACTTCACCGGCGATCCAGATTTGCTCGCTCTTCATGTGGCGAGTCAGGAAGTCACGCACGTCACGGACGGCACGGTCTGCCCGCTTGGAGCGGGTGCCGTGCTTGGCGCGGCGCAAAGGAATGGTGTAAATGCGTTCCAATTCAGAGGATTTGTCGGCCATGATGATTCACCTATTGCTTCAGACGGTTGCGGCGCCAGTTGCGGCGCTTGGGGTGCGCAGTAAAGCGGCGGCTCGTGCGGATCATGATCCACGCCGGCACCCGGCGGTTGCTCTTGGTCGCCCGTTGCAGGCGGAGTTTCTTTCCAAGGGGCTTCTTGCTGGCCATTTGCATTCCCTCTAAGGGTCATTTGCGGGTGATTGTTGTATCCCGGCCCTTTGGTTGGAGCTGGGACAACAGGCGACGAAGTTCATCGTCACCGATGCGTCCAGGGAGCCGTCCCGATTGCGCGGCGCGGACCAGATGACTGGAAACCACGTCGGCCAATTCAGGGCGACTCATGCGGATGCGTGTGAGGCGTTCCCGCGCCTCGGGCGTCAGAATCTGTTGCAGGGCGGCTTCGAGAGCCGCTTCCTGCTGTGCCGCGCGTTCTTGCTCGGCGTCTTGGGCCGCTGCCTGATCCTGGTGGGCGGCGGCTTGCTGTTCTTGGAGTTCGCGGAGGCGCCGTTGCCGGATCGCTTCCAGGTCGTCCATAGGACTAGTATTTGCTAATGCCGGGGACGGACTTCGCAACCGTTTCCTTGACGGCGTGGGCAGCGTTGTCCATCATGCTGCGTCCCTGGGCGGTCACTACGCGGCCTTGGGCCTGCACGTTTTGGACCAGTCCAGCGGCTTCCAGTTGTTGCAGCGCCTTGCGGGCGATGCTTCCGGAGCCTTTGGCGGCCTTGTTCGGCTTGGAACCGCGGTCGCGGTAGCCGCCGAAGTGTTGGCGCAGGCGTTCGGTTCCGATGGGGCCTTCCGTGTAGACCTTGCGCAAAACAGCCGCCACGCGGACGTGCCACCAGTCAGCGTCGACTGGAGGCTTTTCCTTGTGGACGCCCGTCTTGACGAAGGGAGCCCATTCGGGGGTCTCGATGGCGGAAATCTTGCGAAGAGCCTTGGCGGCTTCATCGATCAGGGCGGTAGCGGGAACGTCATAGACCGTTGTCATGGCTCAGTCTCCCAGAGGGTAGGAGCCGCCGACAGAGGTCCCCTATATGAGCGTGGTGGCAAACTCCAGCGTTCCAGAGCCGTCATTTCAGCTCAATGGCGAGAACGGGGCTGATGCTGGAGCCTTGGTTGCTGCTCACGGTGGCGCCCTCGGCTTCGTACCGGCTGTCCTGCATGGAGACCACGACGCGGCCGTCGGGTAGCATGGCGATGTTGGAAAAGTCGAATCGGTCGCCTTGGTTGCTCACGCCGCCGTCGCCGGGCTCCGCCTTGCCATCGCCCACGTACAAGGTTTCCACGAGCCGGGGCACGGCATCCAGGCCGTGGAGTCGGAAGACCAGATCTTGTCCCGTGTTGGCGGTGGTCTGGGCGTGCGCGGCGACGATGGTTTGGTCCAGGGCCGCGTTCGCTTTGAAATCCCAGTCCAACAGCTGCATGTCCTCAGGCAAGGTCCAGGTCACTTGGTCCCAGTTGCGTCCGCCGTCGTGGCTAATGTGGTAGGTGAATCCGGTGCGGTCGGTTTCCATGACGTGCAAAGTTCCCACGGAATCCATGAGCAGGGCACCGTCCGGGAGGTACGCTTCCGTCAACTCGAGGCAACGCCACACCATGTCGGGTCCAAAGACCGGGTGGCAATCGGGACTGCCTTCGCCAGCACCCACCTGCAGGGCATGGCGGGTTTGGAGCCCGTAGCCGTCGCCAATGGGGCTGATGGTGGTTTGACGCAGGGGTTGCATCCAATCCCGTTCCGGGTCGGCTTCTGCGTCCAGGGCGGCCAAAACCAACGGTTCGTTTTGCGGGGCGGTGTCCGGCAACGAGTTGGCGTAGTAGTCGAGGCCGTTGGTGCTCATCAGCAGCACATCCTTGGTGCCCACGCCGCCGCGCGCGAACGTCACGTAATCATGGGTCGCACCCAGCGAATCCGTAAACGGCCCGGGGAGTGCGACAATCCATTCCCGGTCCCAGAAGGGTGTGTGCAGCTTGGTGGGGCTGAACGACCATTCGCCCGTGTCGGCCTCGTACTTGACGCCGTACACGTTGTCTCCGCTGTAGGGGTCCCAGCCGATGCCGACGACATCGCCACCGGGTGCGGGCACGATGGCGCCTTCGCCATTCTGGTAGGGGATGAGGCTGTGGTCAACCGTGGTCCAGGTGATGCCGTCGTCATCACTGTACTTCACGTACGTGCCGCCGAAGTCCAGAATGCGGCCTTCGGAGGTCGTCGTCACGTAATTTTCGCAGCAATTGCCGGTTCCCGGCGCGATGCGCCAGGGCTCCAAGCCCGCGGACTCACCGGCATCGTTCAGGAGCGGGAAGACTTCGTAGAACCCGTTGCCCGTGTCGAATCCGGCGAATGGATCGGTCGCGTCGCTGGCATCGGTTTTCTCCGTGGAATCGGGAGTCAAACAGCCGGCCAGCGGCACCAGGGCCATCACCAGCCACACCACCATGTTGCGCATGAAGGGCGCGCACCATCAGTCCACTTTGCCCTTGCGGTGCATTTCCTGTGATGGCGGCGATTGGGCGGACTACGGCTTCCAGTACACGGCGGTATGGCCGCGAACGTCCACCAGGATGCCGCCGGTTGCTTCCGCCAAGGCTTCCGCCTGCGCCTTGTCGCCCAATTCGTAGGTGGCCGACTTCAGAAGGCGGACCTTCACGAGCCGGCGCCGTTCGAGTTGAGCGGACAATTCGTCGATGGTGGCTTGGCTGAGGCCCCCTTTGCCGACGTGGACGGTGACCGCGAGGGTGTTGGCCTCGGCGCGTTTGGCTTGGATTTCTTTGTTGGATGGCATGTTACAGGGGACGGCGATCAATGCGGCCGCATTGCAGGCAGGTCGTGACGATGCGGTGAGCGTGGATGCGACTGCGGCTGGTGCGGCCCGGAATCCGGAATCCGCCGCAGCCTTTGCACACCTGCGCCTTTTGCGCGGGAGTCAAGGGGGTTTGGTAGCGCGTGCCGACCCGTCGCGCCAGCCGGGCATACCGGTTGGCCAGGTCCGCGTCGGGCCCCAAGGCTTCGGTGCGGGCATTGTCCAGCAACACGCGCATGCGTGTGCGGGCAATCCGCTTCTCCTCTCCCTTGTTGCGACGTCGCGCCACGGGTGTTCGACCCGGCGGTCCCTTATGACTCCTCGTGGTCGCGGGGCTGTGCGGCGGGCGGCCCATCCCTGGGATCGGTTCTACAAGGATCATGCCGCGCCGTGGCGGGGTGAACGAGACTTGGCGCCCCTGCGTCCCTACCTGAATGGCCGTGTGCTGGAGCTGGGCGTGGGCAACGGCAAGCTCCTGAAGCCACTCGAAGCGGCCGGTCATGACGTGGTGCCCCTGGACATCGCGTGGCATGCCATGGCGCGTCTGGGTCAGGGCGTTTTGGCGGATGCCTCCCGGCTCCCATTTCGCGACGCCTGCTTTGGCACGGTGCTGGACATTCATTGCACCGGGCACTTGGGCCCGGCGGGACGCCAGGCCGCCGCCCAGGACATCTTGCGCGTCTTGCAGCCGGGGGGCCACGTGGTTGTGCGACGGCTTGGCCCCGGCGACCTGCGCGCGGGCAAAGGCCAGCAAGTGCCCGGGGACTCCGGTGCAAGAGAATTGCAGGATGGGCGACGCACCCATTTCACTGCAGAGGATGAATTGGGCCAAAGCTTGCGGGATGCCGGCCTTGAGGTAGTTGCAACCGAGACGATTGCGCATCATCCCCGGTTGCGAACACAAAGGGTGCGGCGCGAGAATGTGCAAGCGGTGGCCCGCAAGCCCCAAGAGTGACTGCCCGAGTCGGCGACCATGACCAAGCTGCTCTACATGGATTCCATTGACGCGTGCTACGAACGCACGTTCGAAGCGTCGGTGACCATGAGCAAGCCCGACTGGCTCATGTTGGACCAGAGTTTGTTCTACCCCTTGGGTGGCGGACAGAACTGGGATGAAGGAACGCTGGAGTTCGACGATGGAACCGTCCTCCAGGTTTCGGAAGTCACCAAGCGGGGGCCGGTCAAGCATGTGGTCGGGCCGGACCATGGCATTGCGGAAGGTGCGCGACTGCGGGGTACCATTGATTGGGAACGCCGCTACGCCCACATGCGCATGCACACGGCGCAACACTTGGTTTCGGGAATTGCCTACGAGATGTTTGGCGGCACCCGCACGGTGGGCAACCAAATTCACACCAATCGCAGCCGCATCGATTTCCGCCCCATCGATTTCACGCCGACCATGATTGATGACTTGGCCAGCGCTGCCAACGACTTGGTTCGCGAGCAAAAGCCGGTCACCGATGTGACCATGACGCGCGACGAAATCAACGCCCTCATGCCCGAGGACCGCACCAACATGGACTTGTTGCCCCAGTCGGTGACGGAGCTTCGCGTCATCCGGATTGGTGACGATGTGGATTTGTGTCCTTGCGCTGGAACTCACGTGCGCAACACGAAGGAAATCGGGGAAATCATTCCGCTTGGCCGAAAGTCCAAGGGGAAAGGGACCCAGCGCCTGGAGTACAGCCTGGACGGCTTGTTGGCCGAGTAGGGTTCAGGTCGGCGCACGGGAGGCTTGCCCTTGGAGGCCCGCACGTGCGGTCCAGATGAGAATGCCCACCACAACGGATGTGAGCGCAATGAGTGCGCTACCGGGTCGCTGGACCACCAGCAACGCATTGGCCAACAGCAGGGTGTTGCCGGCAAGCAGGGTGGAACTGATCATGAGCAGGTGCTCCTCCTGCATGCCTGGCTGTAAGCAGCCGTCGGCATGGTGTGACCGGTGGAGAATCGGCGGTCTCAGCGGGGGATATTCGCTGGGTCGTCAGGTGCGGATAATGGTTTCATGGCGCGCAGGGCCCACGCCAACCATGCGAATCTTGGCTCCCGTTTTCTCGCGCATGAATTGGAGGAACACGCGCGCCGATTGGGGCAATCCTTCCCAGGTCCCGTCGCCCAGCTCGTCCCAGCCGTGGAATGTTTCGTAGACCGGTTCCATGGCGGCCAAGTCGTCCAGGTCATGGGGGAAATGGTCGATGACCGTGCCATCGGGGGCGGTGTAGCCGGTGCATACCTTGATTTCATCCAGGCCGTTGAGTACGTCCATTTTGGTGACTGCGAGTTGGTTGATGCCGCACAACTTCACGGCGTGATTGACGACGACCA
>JBFJWV010000054.1:0-7370 GCA_041623515.1 Thermoplasmatota archaeon
ATCAGCATCGGAGCCGTCGTGTACGCGTACGATTCAACGCGAGAGCGTGCCTACCGTTTGAGCCGGGAAATGGTGGAGCGCGTGCGCGCGGACGAGAAACGGTTGGCCGAAATGCAGCGATTGGAGCAATTGGACAAGTTTCGGACCAAATTCCTCAACATGGTCGCGCACGAATTGCGCACCCCCCTGATGCCCATCCGCACCCAGGCGCACGTGCTGCGCAAAACGGTCACCGACGGCAGCGCCGACCGCAGCCTGGACATCCTGGACCGCGGCGTCAAGCGGCTGTCCACCATCGTCGATGATTTGCTGCTGGCAGCCAAAGCGGATGCGGGCGAATTGTCGTTGCAGTTGCAGCCGTGCAACGTGGAGGACGTGGTGCAAGCAGCGGTCGACTCCCACCTCGAATCAGCCAAGGTGGATGGCACCCAGCTCGAGACCGACATGGCACCGGCGACCATCCGCGCGGACCCCAATCGTCTCGCCCAAATTGCGGACAACCTCATCAGCAACGCCCTCAAGTTTGCCCGCGGGGGAACCGTCCGAGTCAGTGTTCTCGATCAAACCAGCCGAATCATCGTGCGCGTCGAAGACGACGGCATCGGCATCGCGCCCGAGCAACTGGAATCCCTCGGCAAGCCCTTCGTGCAGGCGCACCTGGAATCCAACATCATGGAGCAAGGAACTGGCTTGGGATTGTACATCTCCAAGACCCTGGCGACGATGCATGGGGGGCGCCTTACGTTGACGTCGCCGGGCGTGGGTCAAGGCACGGTGGCAACGCTGGAGCTGCCACGCGCCGAATCCGCCAAGCGGTAAGAAAAGGAGAGGGAAAGGAAAAGGGCTGTTTGCCAGTAACGCGCGTCATCCGGCGCTTCGCACCGGAATCAATACGGCTTACCGAGCGCTCTAACGGGCCGACTTTGCGACACGCTCGAGTTCATCCTTCTTGCCGACGGCGAAGCTCTGGGCGTCGCCTTCTGCGGCCTTCAGGATTTCATCGGCGAGGCAATGCGCCGCGGGCTTCACGCTCTTGTGGCTGCCGGCGAGGCCGCCCTTCGCGATGTTGCGCACGGCGATGTCGAGGCGGCGCAGAGGAGCCACGTCAACGGCCTTGGGGACGTTGATGCCACCGTAGCGGAGGCGCGTGACTTCTTCGCGGGGAGCCGCGTGTTCGATGGCCTTGACCAGCACTTGCACGGGGTTGTCCTTGCTGCGGGTCGCGACGCGCTCGAAAGCGTCCTCGACGACCTTGTAGGCCTTGCCCTTCTTGCCGTTGTAGGTCTCGCCCCGCATGACGTTGTTGATCAGGCGCTCGACAACGTTGACGCGCTGCTTGGCGAAGCGCTTGTTGGCGTGGCGGGCACTGCTGTGGGGCAAACCGATGATGTCCAGCTTGATGTAGCGAGCCAGACCGGGGTCCGCGACCTCGATGCCGTCCGTCTCGTACTTGCCAAAGATGGGGGTCGCCGGAAGGTCGACCACGGGAGCCGCCGCAGCGGTTTCTTGCTCAGCGATTTCAGCGAGCGCTTCGTTGGATTCGATAACTTGTTCGTCCGCCATGATACTCACCGCATCGGCTTTTCGATCTTGCCGCTCACCAGTTCGGCGAGGGCCACGTTGTTGACCTTGATGACCTTGTAACGGACACCGGGAATGTCACCGTACGAACGGCCCATGCGGCCGCCGATACCTTCGACCATCACTTCATCGTGCTCGTCGATGTAGTTGATGGCGCCGTCGCCGACTGCGAAGGCAGTGATCTGCCGGCCGTTGCGAATCAGCTGGACCTTCACGCACTTGCGGATGGCCGAGTTGGGCTGCTTTGCTTCGATGCCGACTTTCTCGATGACGATTCCGCGGGCCTGAGGAATGCCACCCAAGGGGTCAGCTTTCTCTTTGAGGCGCAGTTCGCGGCGCTTGTAGTAACGGTCGCTCCAGCGGAACTTTTGACGGTCCCCCTTGAGTTTCCGGGCTGCATTGATTCCGGTTGCCATGGATACGTTCTCCTGGTGTAGGGTTGCGTTCTCCGTGGGGTCCCAGGCCAGCCGCCAAGCGTACCAGGCCCCGTCGCCAGTCCCGGACAGCCGCTTGGCTGCGCCGGTGGGCGCGGATTGCAAAGCCGGCCGACAAAGGTCCCTTATTTAGGCATTGGGGGAGGCAACAGAAGTGGAGAGAGAAGGGGAAAAGGGGCGCAATGGTGCTTACGCAATGGGTGCAACGGCGATGTTCACCGTCGAACTGCCCACGTGGATGTGGAACGCGCTGTAGTCAGCGATGTTCTTGGTGGCCGTGTACATGGTTTCGCCGGCGCCCAGAACGAAACTTTCGTCGTGGGTGGCTTCGCCGGTTTCGGCGTCTTCACCAACCAACCAAGCCACCAGGGTGGTCCCATTGGGTGCGTCGGTCAAGGTCACCGTGATGTCCTTGCCACTGTAGGAAACGGCTGCACTGACGGCTGCCAGTTCGGCAGCGAGGCTGAAGTCGCCTCCCATGCCGCCCGCGGTGGCGATGACGGTTTCACCGTCACGCAGTTGCATTTCATCGTAGCCCGACAAGTCTTGGCCGGGGAATTCTCCAGCTAGGTCGTAGTGGGTGGGGCCGGCTTCGGCTTCCGTGAGATCGCCGAGCTTGAACTCGGCGTCAGCACTGCTGAGCCAGACGGACCAGCTCATGGCCGGCGTCTTCAGGGCAGCGAAGTGTCCGGTGACACTGCTGACGGGGTCCTCACAGGAGGGTGCAGCGCCGCCGCCGCCGTTTTCATTGATGGCGTCGGTGAATGCGTCGAGGTCGCATTCCTCGCCGCCGGGACTGTTGGCGGGGTAGGTGTTGCTGGCGGGTTCAACCGTCAGGGTTGCGCTGGCCATGTCGGCCAGAGGAGCGGGGTCGCTGGCGACGAATTCGCCGCTGGGCGGTTCATCAGCGCAGCCCGCCAGGGCCGCAGCGAACACGAGTGTGGAGAGCAAGATTGCCTTCTGCATGGATACCAGCCGTTCGACTCCGACTCGTTCATATCAAGTTTCTGTCGAGAAGCCTGTCCCATTTGCCCCGGACGCAACCCTCAAGGGCGCAACCCTGTGGAACGACCCATGCCTGAAGTGACCATGTACACCACCAGCTGGTGCCCGTACTGCGTGCGCGCCAAGGACTTGCTCGCCAAAAAGGGCCAATCGGTCCAAGAAATCAACGTGGAACTGGTGGACGGTGCCCGCGACGAGATGGTGACTCGCTCCGGTGGACGGATGACCGTGCCCCAGATCTTCATCGGAGACCGCCACGTTGGCGGCTGCGACGACTTGTACGCTCTCGAAGCGGCAGGCGGACTGGATTCCCTGCTGGCGTAAGCCGCCGAGCGGCTACGGAGTGGGCAACAAGCCCATCTTCGTCTTGAAACTGCGAACGGTGTTTTGCAACAACACCGCGATGGTCATGGGCCCCACGCCACCCGGCACGGGCGTCACCCAGGCCGCCGTTTCCCAAACATCCTCCGTGGCATCGCCATGAAGGTGGCCGTCCCCGTCACGCACCATGCTCACGTCAACCACCACGGCGCCGGGCTTCAGATCCGCGGCGGTCAGGCGCCGGTGACCCCCCGTCCCACTCACGACGATGTCCATGGCCGGCAGCAAGGCATCCAAGTTGGTGGTGAACTCGTGCGCCACCGTCACCGTGGCGTTCCGGTTGATGAGCATGGCCGCCAAGGGCTTGCCCACAATGTTGGAGTGGTTGATGACGCACACGTTGGCTCCCTCCAGGGGAATGCCGGCGTCATCCAGTAGAAGCAGGATGCCCTGGGGAGTGCAAGGTGCAAGGCGGTCCGCACCCAACAGGGATTGGCCGACATTTTGCGGGTGGAACGCATCCACATCCTTGAACGGCGTGATGGCGCCAATGACGCGCGCCGGGTCGATGTGCGCCGGCAAAGGAAGCTGCACGAGAATTCCATTCACGTTGGCATCCCGGTTGAGTTTCTCAATCAACCCGACAAGCGCGTCTTCGCTGGTGTCCGCTGGCAGAACATGCTCCGTGCTGATGATGCCCACTCGTTGGCAGGCCTTGTGCTTGCGTGCCACGTAAATGGCACTGGCCGGGTCGTCTCCGACCAAAATCACGGCAAGACCCGGACTTTTGCCGAAGCGTTCCTGCAATTGCGCGACCTCCGCCGTCAATTCGGCTTCGATTCGCTTGGCGAGCGCCTTCCCATCGAGCGCCTTGGCGGGCACAGGTCCGGCGACGCAGCGGCCTCATAAAAGCCGGCGCCGTGGCCTCCCCGTGGCCCGGGATTTGGTTTGCTTCGATTTGGACGGCACCATTGTGGAGCCCGGAGGCAGCATTCGGCAATCTCTGGATGCCGCGGTCCAACTGGGCGGCTTCAAGCCATTTGCACCCGACGAAGTGCTCATCGGATTGCCCTTGCGCGACATTTTGCGCACGCGCACCAAGGACCCGCAAACCATCGATGCCATGGTGGAGGAGTTCCGGCGCTTCCACATGGAGGAAGGATGGAAATTCGTCACCTACCATGAGGGATTCCCGGACGTCATCCAATCCATCCGGGATGCCGGCATGCAAACGGCCATCGTCACCACCAAGGGGGAATTGGAAGCCCAGCACATGATGGCCGGACTCGGCATCGACTCCCTGTGGGACACCATCGTGGGCGACGATGATGTGCGCCCCCTCAAGCCCGACCCGGCCCCCGTGATCGCCGCCTGCGGCCGCCTGGGCAAGCTCCCGCGCGATGCCGTCATGGTGGGAGACACCCGCTTTGACATTGAGGCCGGTCAAGCGGCAGGCAGTTGGACCATTGGAGTAAGTTGGGGAAGTGGCGTGACGTGGGGTGCCGGACCGGACAAGGCCGATGTCATCGTGGACAACGCCGCGCAACTGTTGGAAGCGGTCCTTCAGTGGAAGAACGGCCACAAGCCGTAAATGCGGCGCCTCCGGATGCGCGCTCATGCAGAAGCGTGTGGTGCTGGCCCTGTTGGCAGGGCTCCTGATGACCGCCCCGGCCAGTTTGGCCCAAGGCGTCCCAACCGATGTGGGTTGCGTGACCAACTATGCCGGGGGCGTCGTGGCGGACGAGCGCTACTTCTGCGAGCCTCTGCAATCCACGTTCTTCATCCAATTCGAACAGTTCGTGGAGGGCCTCGAATACCTCGAAGCCACGTACCCGGACTACATTGAGCTCAAAATCATCGGCGAATCCGTCGGCGGCCTGCCGGTGTATTTCGTCGAAGTCACCAACGAGAACTCCCCTGTTCCCCGGGAAGAAAAAATCCAGCTGGGCTACTCCAGCAGCATCCACGCGAACGAACCCGCCGGGCGCGAAGGCATGACGCGCATGATTGAGGACTTGGTTGCAGGAATCGGCCCCCATGGCGCCGATCTGAAGCCCCTGCTGGACCACCAAATCGTCAACGTGTGGTTCCCCAACCCCGACTCCTGGCACGGTGGCGACTACTTCTCCAGCGACGCCATCGCCGGCGTCCACGGCGGAACGGGCTTCCAGCGCGCCAACCTCAACGGCGTCGACTTGAACCGTGAATTCCCCAGCCCTGGCTTGATTCACAAGGACCACACCCCCATGTCCGAGCCGGAATCCCAAGCCGTCGTCAAGGAGCTCCGGTTCAGCGGCGACCACAGCAACTTGGTGGCCGGCGTGGACCTGCACGGGATGCTCTCGAGCAGCAACATGATTCGCTCCATCATCCCCAACAACGACTACGATTTCCGCCGCATGGTATTGGCCGTCGAGATGCTGCGCACCACGGAAGACCGCGTCAACTCCGACCCCGCCTTCACGGAATGGGACACCGCCAGTTCCCTTGAGGAGTTGATCGGCGTCGGCAGCACCGTGGATTCCCCGCTGGGCGCCCAAGGGCTGGACAAGCCCATGACGTGGGGCGCGCGATGGGACATGATTGGATACACGGACACCGGGTTCACGAGCGACTACCTGATGATGAGCCCCCGCAGCCCCACCGGCGGCATGGGTGCCGTTGGCACCATCACGGAATTCGCCTACAGCCACATGGTTCCCGACAACAAGTTCGTCGGCAAACTCGTGGACATGCACACGGCCGGTGTGCGCCAAATCGTGCGCACCCAAATGGAAATGGTCGGCCGCCTCGACACCCCGGTCATGGCCGGCACCGGCGCCGTCGCCTACGCATGGGTGGATGACTACGTCACCTCCGATAACGACCCGCTCTTCTACGACGATTCGCCGATTGCCTTTGACGTGGACAATCCAGACACCTGGTTCGACTTCGAGCAGGTGCCGTACAAGGTCAACAACCTCCTCTTCTGGCGCGACCTGGGCCGCTACAGCCAAGACCCGGTCGAACCGGTGCTGGCGGAAACCCTCACGTACCGCGATTTGGCCGATTACGAACACTTGGTCATCACAAATCAAGCGCTTGACTTCATGCCCGAGTCCAGCATCACAGCGGTCAAGAAATGGGTGCAAGACGGTGGCCACCTCCTGCTGACGGACAGTGCGTTGCGCTGGTTCGAGAAAGCGGGCCTGGGCAAATCCGTCGTGTCCGAAAACAAGGTGTACCTGGGCCACACGGACGTTGTGGACTGGGAATCCCCATTGGTCGCCAACGTGGACTGGGACGCCCGCGTCACGGGCGAAGGACCCGCCATCGGCATGCAAGTGGGCAACCACTACCCGCAGTGGACCGTGGACCAGCAATTCGTCGCCGCCAGCGGCGGCCATGTGGCCGGAACGACCGCAGGGGGCGCCAGCCTCGGCACCATTCCCTTCGGCGACGGCACCGTGGACTTCCTTGGTGGCGCCCTGCCGCGCCCCGTGCAAGTGCATGAGGGCTGCAGCGCCACGGAACCCGACGCATGCAACAGCGACCACCGTTACGGCTTGGCCGACTACTCGGTCTCCGCGTTTACCTACTGGATCATCATGAACAGTCTGGGTGGCGAAGTTGCGTGGCAGCCCATTGACAAGCCGTTCGTGCCCTTCTACGACTTCGACCCGCTCAACGGTGGCGACCCCATCCTTGCTGCGGCGGACCCGTACGAAGCGTTGCACGGCGACGAAGAACACGCCGAGAAATCGACGCCCGGCTTCGGCTTGATTGTGGTGATGGGAACCGTCATCGCCGCGCTGGCCGTGCTGCGCCGCCGCCACTGAGACCACGGTGCCTCACGCCGGGGTCGGCCCCGGTCGCTTGAGCGTCAGCGCCGACGGGAATCGGGACGCGCCGAACGCAGCGGGCAGCCTGCCGGCTGGGGCTCAAAACGAGGACGGGTGGGCCCGGTGCGCTCAGTATTGCCAGAAGATGCGCAACAGGACAATGCCGATGCCGGTGACCAAGCCAAAGATCACAACCGCCATGGGCGGG
>JBFJWV010000055.1:0-7244 GCA_041623515.1 Thermoplasmatota archaeon
GCCACGGCGTTGCCGAGCGCCATGGTGAGAAGTTGCGGGTCGGCGACGTCGCGAAGCACGATGCTGGCGTACCAGCCGCCTTCGGGGGCGTGCCAAGACCGGTCATGCTGACCCCGGCCCGCCTGCATGGATTTGGCAATCACCACGGAACCGCTTGGAGCCCCATCGCGCGCCCGCTCACGCGCTTCATCTTGGGTCGACGTGCACGTGTCAAGGTGCTCGATGCTCCAGTTCATGGGTGCTCCGCAGCTTCGCACAATTCAATCAAAACGCCGCCCGTTTCTTTGGGGTGCAGGAACGCGATGCGTTTGCCTTCCGCGCCGATGCGGGGCGACTCATCGATGAGCCGGACGCCGGCCGCTTTGAGGCGCGCCAATTCTGCATCCAAGTCATCCACGCGGAACGCGATGTGATGGACGCCGGGCCCACGCTTGGCCAGGAATTTGCCGACGGGCGTGTCGGGGGCCGTGGGCACAAGCGCTTCCACCACACTCATGGTGTCGGCGACGGGAAAGAACCGGGTACTGACTCCTTGGTCCTCGACGGTTTCATCGTGGCTGGCCTTCAAGCCCAGAATGTCCTCGTAGATGCGGCTCGCATCGTCAAGATCTTCGACGGCTACACTGACTTGGTCAACGCCCAGGATGGCCACGGCGGTGCCAACCGTTCCGGGGTTTTAGGGTGGCAGGTCAGCCCGCCGTGGTTGCCACGGGTGCCCGACGCAGCAACACATGGCCCGCCAAGACCACAGCGAACACCGCGAGGGCGACCCACATGGGCAGACCCAAGCCAAGGGCGGAGAGCGCAATGGTGGCAATGGAGGCGGCGCCCGCCTGCCGGACCGCCCGGCTGGAAACGTGCACGCGCGGCGCTGGCAAACTGACCACCACGATGATGCTCAGCCAGCCAACGAGTGCTGCGATGAGTGCGCCGGTTACAGCATCCAATGGGCCATCACCTCCAGCCCGCCCGCGGCACCCGTGCCCACAACGGGCAAAGGCACGTTGCCGGGCCGAGGCAACCGCAGACCTCCCACTTCGGCCGCAACGAGCAGCAAGACGATGCCAACAGCGCGGGGCAGCACAATGAGCTCCACGGCGCTGCCGAGCCAGACGCCCGCTGCAGCTGCGGCCACTGTGGCGACAATGGTCGTCATGGCCAGGGCCGCCAAAACGAGCCAATCGCGAAAGCCGGTTCGCTCGGCGAAGGCTTGCCTGGCTGCCACCCAGGCACCTGCACCGCTGATCATGGTGAGGCCAACGGTGGCGGCTCCAGTCCACGAGTTCAGCGTGCCCTTGGCAGCCATCAGCAGGATGGTTCCGTCGGCTGCGGCCAAGGTCGTCATCAAGAGGACCGTGGCCGGGCTGACGCGACGCTTCGCATTTGCGTCGCTATACTGAGGGGCGTTCGTTGCAGCTGTGGCTCTATGGGTTTCGGTTTCGGGGGTCATGGTCCTCCGGCCCGAAGCCGGCAGGACGGACCTACGCGGCGTTCGGGCGGAACAGGGTGACCAAGCTCACGCGTCCCTTGTGCGTCGGGCACAGACGGATGCGGTTCTTGGTCATCAGGGTCATGTCAATCAGTTACTGGCTAGGCCGCTGCGTAGTAGCCCGCAGGGCCGATGACAACGTGCGCCGTAGCGTAGTCGTCAGTCTGTTCGTTCCAATCTTCGTCGCGCATGGTGAGTTCTCCTCTTTGCGCGGCAAAGCCGCCAAGAGGGACTCTAAGCGCGCTTCACCACAAAAATCGGAGCGACCTTGCGCCCGCTCATGCAACGCGTATTGCGCAAATGCATGAGGGAGACAGTGCCGCTCACGAACTTCAGATGTGACCTATGGCAACATAAAGGCTGTGGCGAGGGGGTCGAATTGACCGCGAACGATTGCGCGCATCTGCGCAATCACAGGTCGGCGGGCGGCGTGTACTCGCCCCAAGCGGCGCGCAACGTGCCGCAGATTTCGCCGATGGTGGCATAGGCCCGCACCGCTTGCAAGATGGCGGGCAAGACATTGTCCGTGCCGTTGGCAGCCGCCGCCAAGGCCGCCAATGCCTCCTCGACGGCGCCCGCGTCCCGTTCGGCGCGCAGGGCGGCCAACTTGTCCAGTTGTGCCTTCTCCGCCGAGTCGTCCAATTTCAGGATGTCCTGTGCGCCTTCCACGTCTTGGACGTGCGCGTTGACTCCCACGACGCTGCGTTCGTCCTCTTCGACTTCCCGTTGGAACTTGAAGGCGGCATCGTGGATTTGTCCCTGAATCCAGCCCTTCTCGATGGCCCGCAGGACGCCCCCCATGTCATCGATTTTGGCGATGAGTTCTTCGGCTTCCGCCTGCAAGTCATCGGTGAGCTTCTCGATGGCGTAACTGCCCGCAACCGGATCGATGGTGTTGGTGACGCCGGATTCGTTGGCGATGATTTGCTGCGTCCGCAACGCAATGCGGGCGGATCGCTCCGTGGGCAAACCCAACGCTTCGTCCAATGCATTCGTGTGCAGCGATTGCGTGCCACCAAGCACCGCGGCAAGCGCCTGCATGGCGACGCGCACCACGTTGTTTTCCGGCTGCTGCGCCGTCAACGTCACTCCAGCCACTTGGGTATGGAACCGGAGCATCTTCGATTTCTCGTTCTTGGCGCCGAAGCGCTCCTCCATGACTTTGTACCATAGACGGCGCGCGGCACGGAATTTGGCAATTTCTTCCAGGAAGTCGTTGTGCCCATTGAAGAAGAAGGCGAGGCGCGGAGCGAACGTGTCCACGTCCAAGCCCTTGTCCACGGCCGCCTGCACGTACGCAATGCCGTCCGCGAGCGTGAACGCAATCTCTTGGGCTGCGGTGCTGCCGGCTTCCCGGATGTGGTAGCCGCTGATGCTGATCGTGTTCCAGCGGGGCACGTTGGCGGCACAGAAATCGAAAATGTCCGTGATGAGCCGCATGCTCGGCTCGGGTGGGAAAATGTAGGTGCCGCGGGCAATGTACTCCTTGAGGATGTCATTTTGAATGGTGCCCCCCACCTTGTCGAATGGCACGCCCTGCTTCTCTGCAACGGCCAGATACATGCACAAAAGAACCGCCGCCGGCGCGTTGATCGTCATGCTTGTGGTGACCTTGTCCAGCGGAATGCCATCGAACAGCGTCTCCATGTCGCGGAGGCTGTCAATGGCAACGCCCACCTTGCCCACCTCGCCCAAGCTCATGGGGTCGTCGCTGTCCATGCCGATTTGGGTCGGCAAATCGAAGGCAACGCTCAGGCCCGTGCTGCCGCTATCGAGCAACATTTTGTAGCGCAGGTTGGACTCTTCCGGAGTGCTGAAGCCCGCATACTGGCGCATGGTCCAGAATCGCCCCCGGTACATGGTGGGTTGCACGCCACGCGCGTAAGGGGGCTGGCCGGGGAACCCCAGTTGGGCCTCGCTGTTCCAGCCTGGAAGATCATCCGGCGTGTACAGCGGGTCCATGACGCGCCCGGCAAACGTGGAGAATTCCTTCTTGTGTTCCGCATGGCGCTGGGTGGCTTTGCCGTACGTGGTTTCCTGCCATTCCTTCTTCGAGACCGAAGGCACAAATTCGCGATGCAGGGGCGCCGTAAAAGGCAACGGAAGCTCAGCGGCGCTTCGCCCAAGGCAGCAGTCGAGCCGTCAAGGCAAGGGCCGCGACCGCCAGGGTCGCTCCCAGCAGAGGAGCGCCCGCGTACACGGCGGACGTGGATTGGGGCTGAGCAGCAGCGTTCGGGGTTTCCTGTGCATCCAAGTCAGCGTCCGTAACGGACACACCGGTTTCCTGCGCGGAGCCCGCGTCGGCACCCAATCCAGTGCCCGCCAAAAGCAACGTCGTCAGCGCCATCCACAGCTGCATGGGTGGCGCTACGGAAGTTACCATGTAAGTGCCGGCAAAGTGCCGCATGCCCCCCGGACCTCGATTGGCACAGGCCCCAAGGGGCCCGCCAAAGCAGCGCGGGTGGCGGGAAGTGGGAACGGCCGGGCTCGAACCAGCGACATCCGCATCTTCAGTGCGGCACTCTCCCAACTGAGTTACGTCCCCGGGAGGATGGCGGCCGACTTTGGCGGCATATATGAAGCGATTGCAACGTTTGCATGGCCTCGACCCAAAGGTCGTAAAGCCCTGGCCCATTCACGTGGTGTGGAGCCGACGAAGGCGCAGGTCACGGTACTGCGCGACTACATCCTCGAAACCGAGGATGGACCGGTCACCACCTTGGTTGATTACGTCGGTGAAGTCGAAACCAACAGCCTCGGCTACCGGATTGGCAACCGCTTGATCCGTGCCAACAACGATTTCATCAGCAGCATCACCGGCATCCCCGGCCAGTTGCGGGACAACTGGCGCCTGCTGAGCAACCCCGTGCAGCGCCGGGCGCTGGCCCGTGGCCTGATTGACGAAACCAGCATGACGTCGAGGCACCGGCGCGCGTTCGTCTCCATCTTGTTGTGGGGGACATTCCTGCTGTACTTGGTCGCGGCCATCGTCTTGGGCATCGTGAACCGGGACGCTCTGTCCACGTACCAGTCCGTGTGGTCCCTGTTCTTCTACAGCTTGGCCACGAGCCTCTTCCTGCCGACGCCCTTCGAAATTTTGCTCAGCAACGCAGTGGACAACCTGGGTGTGTTGTGGACGGTGTTGGTTGCATCATTTGCCAAAACCGTGGGCACATGGCTGGTCCTGATTGCGGGCGACAAGGCCAGCGCGGGATTGGAGACGGTGCTTGCGAAGCGGCCCATGCTGCGGCGCGGCTTTGCCATGACGCGACGGTTGGCGCAACGGTTTGGCCTCTACTTCATTTTCGTGATGTTTGCCATCCCGTTCATGTTGGACACGGGGCCCTTGTATCTGGCGGCCTTGTTGGGATTCCGCAAGTTGCCATTTTTGGCCGTGACCTTCGTGGCCATTTGCGTCCGCAGCCTGCTGTTCATCTACGCAGGCGACTTGTTTGCGGTGTTTGCCTAGGACCGTTTGGCTTCCATACGACGCCAAACGAAGTAGCCAACCACGCCGAGCGCCACGATGATGGCCGTGACAATGGCGGCTTCCAGGAATCCAGGAGGCGTGGCGAGCGAGACGTTGTGGTCCAGCGTTTGCACAGGCGACAGTTGGGGCGGCACTAGTTGGCGCTTTCGTCGGGACGGAAGCGCAAACCCAGCGCGTCGCCCATCGCCTCGTACGGGTCATCCGGGAACGCCAAATTCTCGGGGAGGTGGTTGAACCATTGCAGGCCTTGCACCACTTCTCCGTCCGCCACGGCGCCGGCTCGAGGGCCCAAGACGCCAGTGAATACGTGGCAAATTCCATTCTCTTTTCGGAGTTTGAACACGTACTTGGGCTCGGCCAACAAGTGCCCGGTTTCCTCCCTGAATTCGCGCAACGCGCAGTGAACGGGACCTTCCTTGCCTTCCAGCTTGCCGCCGGGAAGCTCCCATCCGCGATGCTTGTGGTCCACCATCAAGAATTGGCGACTGCCGTCGTGCTCGCGGACGGCCACGATGATGGTGTACTCCATCTCACTGTTGGTCACGCAGGTACGTCCCCAAGTCGTAGATGGGATCGACGGCCGGGCCTTTGCCACGGAATGGGCCAATCACTTCGCCAATTCCCAGTGCCTCCCATCGAGGGTTGACGACGATGCACGCATCGCCGTAGCGCACGCCTTGCGCATGGGACAACACGGAGCTGCCGAGAATTTGTTTGCCGTACAGGAACAAGCGGGCTGCGTGTTCATTGACGCGGACCGTTTGCCGGCGGGAAACTTCAGACAAGAGAACGGCGGCCTGCAAATCCATGCGGAAGCCATCATCCTCGAGCGTGCCGATGCGCAAGCCAATGTGGTCACTGCCGGCCAAGACTTCGATGGGCAACTCTGCAAGATCCATGCTTGCCGCGGTCACGGTCCGCTCGCCATCCCGGTCAACAATCCAAAAATCGTGCTCGGCAAACAGCGTTTGGCTGCTGCCGTGTTCGATGCCTTCGAAGAATCCGGTGATGTCCAGGGTTTCTTCATCCGTGGCGGCGCGAATGGTCATGGGTCACCTCCGTCCGGCTTGCGCAGCTTCGCCACAAAGAATCCCAGGGTCGGGTGGATGCCGGGCACGAAGCGCGCGCACTGCTTCAGTTCCTGGTCCAATTCAAATCCGGGCCATTCCGTGATGCCGGGCATCAAGCGCTTGCCGCCGCATCGATTGAAGGGCAGCGTTTCCAGCCGGTACCCCATGTTCATGAGCCGCTGCACCTGGACTTCATTTTCTTCAGGCGCCAACG
Organism: Thermoplasmatota archaeon; assembly: GCA_041623515.1. Taxonomy (GTDB): domain Archaea; phylum Thermoplasmatota; class E2; order JACPAO01; family JAHFTW01; genus JBFJWV01. Next base: position 6,264 of record JBFJWV010000055.1, read on the forward strand.
TGCACGTGGCATACACCAACGTGCCGCCGGGGCGCAAAATGCGGTCCGCCCGGTCCAACAGTTCTTCTTGCAAATTGGATCGGTTCGTGATCTCTTCCAGCTTGCCTCGGCGGCGGCTCCGGTCCTTCGGGATGGTGCCTTCGCCGGTGCACGGCGCGTCAAGGAGAATTTTGTCCGCCCAAGCCTCGCCAGGCAAGGACTGGCCTTCCTCTTGGCGCAGCAGCACATTCTGCACGCCACAACGTTCCAGGTTGAAGCGAAGGGCCCGCATGCGGTTCTCATCGGGATCCACCGCAACGAGGCGGCCTTGATTCTCCATGTCGCCGGCCATGTGAACGGTTTTGACACCGGGCGCAGCCGCCATGTCCACCACGGTTTCCGCACTTCCAGCTTGCAGGGCAAGGGGGGCGGAAGCACTGGCCAGGTCCTGGGGGATGGTCTTGCCGAGCAAGTGTTCGAGGGTGGCCCCGGCGCTGATGGGCGCTTGGTCCACTTGGAAAACGCGCGGATCCAAGCTGGTTCCGCGCAAGCTGAATCCACGTGCTTCGAGGCGCACTTTGAGGGCGTCCACGTCGGGCGCACGCAGGGGATTGAATCGAATGTAGGACGGCGGCTTGGAAAGCAGTCCGTCGAGCAACTGGCTGGGGTGGTCGGTGAGTCGCAGGAACCGGGCCACCATCCAATCGCTGAACTTGTTCTTGCGCGCCCATTCGCGGACCTTGGGCCCCGGCGCGACGCGGACCGCTTCAACCATGGCTTTGGATGTTGACGATGAAGCCGTCAGCGTTCGTTTCACCGTCGACGGTGCCATCTGCATCGCCAACGAGTTCATTCCAGACCAAGTGATTGCGCTCTTCGCCACCCAGCAGGCCGCGCGTGGTGGTTTGCCCCAAGGCAACGACGACCACATGGGTCTTGGAGCGGCCGTCATACCACGTTTCGCCAAGGGCCCGAACCTCCTCGTCGCCGCCAAAGAGCACC
>JBFJWV010000056.1:0-7146 GCA_041623515.1 Thermoplasmatota archaeon
AGTCCGGCGAAGACCAAGGCGGCGGTCATCACTTTCATGCGGACGAAAATGATGAAGAAACCGAGGGGCAGCGGCAGTGGCAGAACGAGCCGCGGGTACGCCCCGGCAAAAGCCCCGATGATGCCGAAGACGGCGCCGGATGCACCAATCATGAGAATGGGCAACCCCCACGTGGTGGTCAATTGCGTCAATGCCCCCGCAAACCCGGCCACCAAGTAGAGGGCCAGGAACGGCCGATGGCCGATGCGTTCCTCAAAGGGCAGCGCGAACGCGAGCAAAATGATGAGGTTGCCAAGCAAGTGCCAAAAGTCGGCGTGGACGAACATGCTGGTGAGCAATTGCAGGAAAGCGATGGGCTCCCCTGCGGCGAGCCAGTCGCCGTGGAGGCCCAGTTCGTGCTGGATTACTGTCCGCGTTCCCACCGTCTCGCCGTTGAACGTGAGGGCAACACGGCCGCTGAAGATGCTCAACACATGGACCAAAAGATTGGCCATCACCAAAGCGCCGGTCGCCAAGAATTTGCGGGCGAACGCAAGCCCAAGGGCGACCGCGATGATGGCTATTGCAATGAGGGAGACGGCCGACAGCATGAGCGTGCGAACGACGCGAGGAGCCCCACGCTCACCAAAAGCGTTGGGACCGAAGCCGGTGGCAGGCGGCGGTCGTGGGCGGATGCATCCCGCTCGAACAAAGCTGCATAGTAGTTCGCAACGTCCGCACCTTCCACAACGAGCGTGACTTCGCGGTTTGCGCTGCGGCTGTGGTGGTTGCCATTCATGCTGCCAATCACCACGTGGTCGTCGATAATCCAGCCCTTGTTGTGCAAGGTTCCCAGGCGGGGGTGGTCCCAGAGGGTTGCCTCCGCACCAGCCTCCCGCAGAGTGGCCGCCACGTCCAAGTTGTCGCGGTCGTCGCTCGAAAAGGGTGCGGCAAGCTGAACGCGCACGTCCACGCCGCGTTGTGCCGCCGTGGTCAGAGCATCCACGTAGCGATCGGGCGCGTCCCATCCGAGGTGGTTGGACTCACGAATTTGCATCCGTAGCTGCTGCGTCCATACGCGGTCTTCGGCTTGGCGGAGCAAGGCCGGAATCAGCCCATCGTACGCAGTGTGGTCGGGAGCAATGAGGGGGCGCACGACAAACGGGCCCTGCAATTGGGCCGATGCCACCCCGCGGTGCCGACCCTCCAAACCAGCCATTGTTATGGGCCGTTGGTCAGAGGTTGGTGCCGGCATGGCATCCCATGCTTGACGGTCGGCGGCCAGCCAGCCCGTGAACCAATCGGCCATGGGCGCATCGTGGACCACAATTCCCCATCCGCGGTTGCCGGCCGTGGCCGACGCGGGAGCGCCGGTTTCTACCCAGTTTTCGGATTGGACTGCCACATGGTCGTCAGCCACCAAGACCTTCAGATGATGGTGGCTGTAACGGCCTCCCTGGGCCGCAAGCACTGTGCCACCATTGGCTTGGATGAGGCCCGCCTGGTACGCCGTTGCCAACCGATCCCGCTGGCTGGCGCCCACCACGTTGCCATCGAGCAAGATGTCCACCGCGACGCCGCGTGCCGCTGCGTCCGCGAGCGCTTCGGCCAGCTGAAGGTGGTTGAATGCATACACGTGCAGAGCGATGCGGTGCTTCGCCTTCTCGACCAACTGCAGCAAGATTTGGTGGCTGCTATCCGGGGCCGCATAGGCCGTGACCGCGTCGACGGGGAATGCCGGGGCGGCAAGATTGGATTCGCCCACACGGTGCAGGCGCGGCGTCACCCAGTCGCCGTTGACTTGGCGCCACATGCCGCCGGGCGAAGCCGCGGGCAGCGGGCCTTGGTCGCCCCAACCCACGGCGTCCAGCACCGTGCTTCCCTTGCGCAATTCCAGCGTGTCGCCGTGATTGCCAAGGCGGAGGTCGGGGTCGTCCCATTCCCACGCGGGCCCCCCGCCGTGTGCTTGCCACGCGTGCAGGTTTCCGGTCACCCAGGCCAACTCGCCCGCATCCAGGATGGTCCCGGGGGGTACCACCCAGATGCCCTCCCCATCGGTGACGCTGACGCCGCCGAGGTCCCATCGGGTGTCCGTCGCGATGGCGAAGGCTTCGTCGCCCGGGGCCGTTCCCGGCAAGTCCGCCACCACCGCGTGCAGAATCGGTGCGGCCGCGACCCCTGGGATCGATAACAGCATCAAGAGGGGGGCCGCAGCGCGCACGCGGGAGAGACGGGCCGCTCGGTAAGAAAACCCTCATCAGGCGCATGCCTGTCCGAAATCAAGCGTGGGCATGTAGTCTAGCCTGGATAAGGCACTGGCCTCCTAAGCCAGATGTCGCCGGTTCGAATCCGGTCATGCCCGTCGTGTCCCGTTTGCACTGGACCGCCATTCTTGCCGTAGCGGCCCTCGCCAACAGCGGATGCATCGCCGGCATCTTCGTGGACACCACGTTGACGACCCGTGAGTTTGCCTGCGCCGTGTTGTCCGATGACGCGGCAGAGACCCTCATCTTGGACGTCCATGTGGATGAATCCATTGACCATTCGCCGTTGGATGCTGTTGGCCACTTGCGCCGCGTTCTTGCCAACACGGGAGACCGCACGGCCGCATCCATTGAGGTGCGCATTGCGGCTCTTTCCGGCCCGCTGGAGTGGGGCCCGGACGATTGGGAGTCGGAGCTCCAAGACCACCGGGCCCGAGAGGGCCTCCAGGGGATGCGCTTGACCATTTACTGGGTTGCCGCGATGGCGGGTAACTCCACCGGTGAACCCTTGATTCCAGGCGTCGTGGGCATCGATCACGGCGGATTGGTGGACAAGGCCTCCGCGACGGGCCGGACCATTGATGAGGTCGCTTCCGCCGCGCTATTGCACCATGTGGGGCATGCATTGGGCACCGTCAACCGCGGCATTCCCATGCAGGCAAACCATGAAGGCCAGCCCGGTCATGATGCATCCGAGGACGCGGTGATGCACCACGCGTGGCACGATGCATTGGACGGCCACTGGGCCACCAACGCAACGTACACCAACTACTCCGTCAACCAACAACTGGACTGGCGGGCGGCCCTCGACAACCCGCAGGTGTGCCCATGACGAAACTCTACGAAGATGCCTTGCGCCTGACGGTGCAGGAAAACGTGCAAAACATCCGCACCTTGTTGGAGTGGGCGCAAGCCAGTGGGGATCTCGACGAAGTCATCCAGCACGCCGAGCAAGCGTGGCGTCTGCTGGGTGATGTTGTGCAGAACCTGAAGGAATTGCGCCAGCAGTGAAGGCATAACCCGCGGCCAAGTGCAGAGGCGCGAACAGAGCCAAACTCACGTCCATCACTTGCAGGCCGACCGTGTGAAGCGCCAAGGCGAGCAGCGTCAGCACGACTTGCGCAAGGGCCAACCAGCGCCCGGCGCGGAAGGCCCAACCCCGGCCCAGCGCCCACCCCGGTCCAACAGCAATCCACGCCAGAAGCAGCGGCGACAGCAACAGGACATTCACGTTGTTGGCCATGTGGGGAGCAAGCAACCCAGTCCAGCTGACGGCCAGCACGGCCGCCGGGGCCAGTGCAAGCAATGCCACCACGGCCATGCTCCCACCCAGCCATTGCCGAGCCGTTGGGTCGTGACGTCGTTGCAGCAAGCCCATGCCGACGATGGGGGCCGCCATGAGCAATCCCACGGCGGCGGCTGCCGCCACCAATCGTGCGTGGCCCGGTCCCGCTTCCGGGTAGGAGTACGCCAGCACGGTCACTGGGGTCTCCGCATGACCATTGTCGAGCAAATGCTCCTCCAATTCAAGAGGCAAGAAGAGCGATTCACCAACGGTCTGGGGCGCGTCGATGCGCGGCCCGGTGAAGAGGTACAGCAAGATGGCTTGCACGGGGTCGTGTTCCGTGTATGCCGGTCCGATGTCGCGGGCCGTCGTGGCCGCTTCGGCGGTCAATTCATTCGGCAAATCCTCCATGGATGCGGCCAGCAACTCCGTCAGCCGCGTCGAGCAATTGTCGTGAATCATGCGATAGACATGGGGGTCGCTCCTGGCCAGTTCGGATTCGATGTTGGCAACGAGGGTGGCTTTTTCGACCGGGTCCAAGAGCAGTTCGGCCGTTCGAAGACTGCGCTGCTGGGCGGTGTATTCCGCGATTTTGGAATCCCACGTGCGCTCATGCAGCGAAAACGGGACGTCTCCGAACGCAGTAATCAGCGCTCGGTAAGGGCTGTCCACGATGTCCAGCCGGTACGCATAGTAGCTGGTGGTGCCGTTGTGCTCGGCCAGCAAACCGCTGTGGCCGAACCAAGCGGACCCGATGTGGTGCCCTGGATCCGCGGTCACCAAGTGAAACGTGACGTCTTCGATGGGTGCTTCGTCCCAAGGGTGGGCACTCGCTGCCGGAAGGGCGAGCAGGAGAAGGAAGGGGAGGAGGTGCCGCATCGTGCAGGATGGCGGCCGGCGGGTCAAGAACCTTACTCGATGATTGTCGCCGTGAAGTCCACCGTGGGCTCCATGGCGAAATCATGCAGCACGCGCGCTGAGAGCGTCAAGATGGTATCGAAACCGGCGTGCAGGTCTTCTTCGCTGCCCGCCATGGCCACCATGGTTTCCCACGTGTCTTCCAGGTGCCAGAATGGGTATCCATCGACGAACCGGCTTCCGGTTGGCGTGAACGTGTAGGGCAGGTTAGCCGGTGCTTGCCACTCTTCGAAATTGCTGATGAAGAAGCCCGTGGGGATGCCGGCGTCCATGAAGTGCGCATAGTCGCTGCGGCCGAGGGCAATTCCGTGGTATTCGATGGCCTCGTCGGGCATGCCCATTTCTTGACGTTCTTCTTCGACCACCATTTGCAGTTCGGGGCTGTTGTCGTCGAAGTAGATGGGGACGTCCACGCCGGGCCAGTTGAGGCCGGCCATGTCCAAATTCAGCATGCCGCGCACTTCGATGTTGCCGTCATGGTACGGGAACGGCTCGATGAAGCCGAGCAGCGCTTCCACGAAAGCTTGGCTGCCGTGGAGGCCCCGTTCTTCGCCGTCGAACGGTGCAAAGACCATGGTGTAGTACGGCTTGATGCCTGTGCTCTGGTATTGTTCGGCGAATGCCTTCGCAAGGGCGATGGTTTGCAGCGTGCCGCTGCCGTCATCGTAAGCGCCTTCGCTGAAGGGACGCAACGCGCCGCCCAACGCACCGCTGGCCTCCGGGCTGGCGGCGCCCACTTGGCCACTGACGGTCATGTCGTAATGGCCGCCCACGACGACCCACGTGTCCGTGACTTCGCCCCAAAGGATGCCTAGGATGTTTTCTTGAGCAATGCCGTTCGTGAATTGTTGGCGGTACACATCCAGTCCAAACGATTCGAACTGGTCGGCCATCCAGTCGCGGGCACCCTCATGGTCGTCCAAATTGTCGGCACGCTCAGGGAATTGGTCCAGGAAGGTCTGCAACGTGTTGAGGGTCCATGTGGTGTCCACTTCGGGAATCCCCGGGCTCACGTAGTCGGCGGGGTCCAAGGTGTCCGTGCTGTCCAAGCACCCGGCCAGGGCGCCGGTCAGCATGAGGGAAACCGCGAGCAAATTGCGCATACCTCACGCCAATCCCCGCCTCATTTGGGGGTTTTGGTGGCTACGTTGGTGCCACGTCGAAGCTGAAACTGGCTGAATTGGTATCGCCTGGAGTCGGCTTGGGGAGTTTTCCAGCCTGCACGTCCGACAGGCGGTACACGGTGGGTTCGAAGTCTCCCAAACGGTGGAGAAGTCCCGGGATGTGCCCGTCGCCGACGACGGCAATACCGGAAGCGTGGAGTTCCATGCCCCGCCGGATGCGGGCTGCCATCCAATCATCCCTTTCGTCGATGACCACACGGCGAACCGTCGGGAACGATTTGGCCATTTCATCCAGGGCTCCTTCCGGGTCCGCCTTGTAGGCCGCCATTTCTTCGTCGATTTGTTCCTTGCCCGATTTCGTGGACGGCAAAATGCTGCGCAGCGCTCCGCCCACGAGCATGCGGAGGCCCCGCAAACGTTCGCGCCACGTCAATTCCTTCATGGCACGCTTGAGCGTGATGTCGACGGGGCGGTCAACGAGGCCGATGCGGGCCGCGACGTTGTGGGCCCCGTCCACCGCCGCCAGCATCTCTTCGCCCGCTTCGGCTCCGTACGACTCGGCCACGCGCTCCTGGAACGACTGCAAACGACGATGGAACCAATTGCCTGCCACCGGCGCCGCTTTGCCCGCCCGGCGGTCGAGCAGCGCGCGCAGCCGCCCGCGATCCAATTCCACAAACACCACGTCGGGACGGACCGCTTCGACGGCGCCCCGGATGGCTTCCGAGATTTGGAAGACGTGGCCGGTGCCGATGAGCACCAGTTGCGGCCGAGGCGCCGGGTTTTCCATGCCTTCTGACTCGGGGCCGCATACTTGAAGCCCGGCGCTGGTGCCCACGCGTGGTGCGTCCCCGCGTCTTGCTCAATTGCGCCGTCAGCAGCGACGGCTTCATGGCTGGGCCGGCGGGCGCCGCGGTTTTGCTTTCCAATCAGGACGACCTGAAGCGGGTTCACCGCATGCGCGCGGCATGCGATGCCATTTTGGTGGGTGCGCAGACGGTGCGCAGCGATGACCCTGCGCTGAAGGTCAAGCCGGAGCACGCGACTGGTGACCATCCGCTGCGCGTGGTGCTGTCGTCCGATGGCAATTTGCCCGTGGCGGCTCGCGTATTGGATGGTTCAACTCCGACACTGGTCATCACTGGACCCGACGCGCCTCCGCTCATGGCGGTCCAGCAAGTGCGGATTCCCAAAGCCGGGGAGACGCTGGACTTGTCGGCCGCCCTGGACGCCCTTGGCGCGTTGGGCATCGCGTCCCTGATGGTTGAGGGTGGTGCCACATTGCTGCATTCATTCCTGGCAGCAGGAGCTTGGGATGAGTTCACCGTCTACGTAGCGCCGGAGGCGCTTCCCGACGGGACGGCTCGACTGTGGAGCCAGCCCGGAGAGCTGGGCTTGGCTTGGACCGAGGAGCCCGTGGGCGACGGGCGCTTGTTGCGCTTCAGTCCAGCATAACAACGCCTGGATCGGCGTTGCGGAGTTCTTCCACGACCCGTTCGCCAGTGACCGCATCGACCAACAAGGAGCCATTGGGCCCGCTGAGGCGCCACTGGGGGCGGTGCACGGTTCCAAGGTG
>JBFJWV010000057.1:0-7133 GCA_041623515.1 Thermoplasmatota archaeon
CTGCAATTGCTCACCAGCATGTTCGTCCACGCCGACTTTTGGCACTTGCTTGGCAACCTCATCATTTTGCTCGCGTTCGCGCTGCCCTTTGAGGAACGCATCGGCCATCGGCCGTTCCTCGCCCTCTACTTGGTGGCCGGGTTTGCGGGGGCATTGACGCAATTGACCACCACGTGGGGGTTGCCCATTCTCATGATTGGTGCATCCGGCGCCGTCTTCGGCATCATCGGGGCATTTGCCGGGGCGTACCCGCGGCTCGTTCTGCCACTGCCGCTGCCCCTCGGTTTCTTCATCATTTTCGTCCGCATGAAAGTGATGACCGCCGCCTTGGTCTTCGCCGGCCTGCAACTTCTGTACCTGCAATTCCTGAGCCCATTCGACAACACGGCCTACCTGGCCCACCTGGGAGGCTTAGGAGCAGGGCTCGTGCTCGCGGCCACTTACGTACGCACCCGCCGGCATGGTGGCGCCCAGCCCACCAAGGTCACCATCGACGTGGACAAGCTGCGGCCGTTCGCCCGCAACCTCTCCGCCCAAAACGCGCTCGCGCGTCTGGCCATGTGCATGGATGAACCGGAGTTGGCCCGCGCCTGGATGGACAAGTTCGTGGAGCACGCATCGTGCCCAGAAAGCGGCGGCCCCATTCGACTGGACCGGGGGCACATCATCTGCCCGGATGGCTCCAAAGTGGACTTGCGGCTCTAAGCTCCGCAGTTGCCGCCGACAGTGCAGCTGCGGTCCTGAATGCTCACCAACCGCACTTCACCTTCCACGCGGGTTCCGTCGTCGCCGAGCAGTCCACCCCCCGCCGAGACGCGCCATTCGCCGGCCTCGAAGGGCACCTCCACCAAGACTGGGGGCGCCGGGCATTCCGTATTCCCTTGCAGGCCGGATCCATCGAAGCCCGCGCACGCCACCGTCGCGCCCGTACCAGGGGCCTGGAGGCTGATTTCGTACCGGCCGTCGCCGGCGGTCCGTTGCGCATCGATCCAAATTCCAATGGTGTCGTAGCCGGCGGCGATGTCATCCCGCGGCACGCGTCCCGCATCGGCGTCCGGAAGCGGAATGGGGACGATGGCATCGCGTTGGCCGCGCAAGAAGTAGGCAGTGCCTTCGTAGCCACTGGCAACGTCGGTCAACTGCATGGTTACGGTGGTGCCGTCGGCCCGGTCCAAATTGATGAACGTGAACCACTTGGCCATCGGACTGTAGGTGTGGGTCACCGTGCTGCCATCTTCGGCGGTTCCGTCAATGCGGAACGCCAGAGCATCCACGCGGCCATCCGGAAGCGTGGCCAACTGCGGGGTTGCCGTGAAGGTGAACGGCGTGTCGAAGAACAAGTCGCTCCATTGGTTCCCCGAGCAGAGGGGGAAGTTGAACATGTCCGCATGGGCACCAGACTCGTGGGGAGAGTAGAGCGTCTTGTGCACGCGACCAATGACCGGATTGGTGGAAAACAGCGCGTGCTGCAATGCTTCTTCCCGCGTTGGCGTCCCCACCATGTAGTGGGCGCCGCTGTCTTGAATATCGTAGTAGATGAGTTGCGTCTCGCCCAAGTCTTCGCCGTTGATTTCGAGGGAATACGTCCACGAGTCACCCAGGACCCATGGGTCCGCCGGCGTGTCCGGGCCCTGTGTATCCGGGGCGTACACCCGGGGCCGCACATCATTCTTCTCGCAGTAATGGTCTCCGTAATACTGGTCCGGATTGCACAACACAATGTCGTCGTCGCAGTCGTCCGCGTCGGGCTTCTCGTCGGCGCAGCCAGCCAACATCGTGGCCGCCATCAATGAAAACACAAGAAGCGCGCGCATGGCAAATTGTCATCCGTGGTGCCAGGGTTTGAGGGTTATGGCAGAACCTCACACACGCACCGACCTGGAAGGCCCCATTGGCCCAGACATCCACCCCTCGGCCATCATTGCACCCGGAGCGCAACTGATTGGTCAAGTGACTGTGGAGGAGGATTGCTTCATTGGCCCCAACGCCGTCCTGCGCGGCGACATTGAGCCCATCGTCATCAAGCGCGGAAGCAACATCCAGGACAACTGCACCGTCCATACCGAGAAGGGATGCCCGGTCACGATTGGACCCGATGTGTCCGTCGGGCATGGGGCCGTGGTCCATGGTGCCACCGTCGAAGAGCGCGCGCTGATTGGCATGAACGCCGTCATTCTCAACCGGGCCGTGGTGGGCCACCATGCGGTGGTGGGCGCCCTGACCCTGGTGCCTGATCAAGGGGTCGTCCCCCCGCGCAGCCTGGCCGTTGGAATCCCGTGCCGCATCATCCGCGAAGACAACGACGGAGTCCACGGCATGGCCCACGCCAACACCGATCGCTACCACCGGTACCGGCGCGAGCATTTGTCCGGCATGTGGAAAACGGTGGTTGGCCCACTCAACGACGACGGAACCTTCAGCCGGTAGCATCAAGGAGGGTCGGCACAGTGGCCGGCTGTGGTGGCCATTGCCCCCTTCCGCGCCTTGCGTTACAACCCCGATGCCGTTGACTTGTCGAAGGTAACGTCCCCGCCTCACGACGTCATCTCCGACGAGGAGCAAGCCCACTTTTTGGCCCAGGACGGCCGCAACATTGTGCGCGTCATCCTTCCGCCCCACCAGCGCGGAGACGCAGAATATCCAGATTCGCCCAACAAGTACGAGCGCAGCCGCGACGTCATTGCCCAATGGCAACGGGATGGCACGTTCATCCGCGACGCCGCGCCCGCATACTACCTGTACGAGGTCAAGCACGACCATGGAACCATGAGGGGATTCTTCGCTCGCGCCAAGATTGACCCGACCTACACAGACATCCGGCGTCACGAAAAAACGCTGGGCAAAAAGAAACGGGACCGCTTGAACCTCAAGGAAACCACGTTGTGCGATACGGAATCGATTTGGCTTTTGTACCGCGATGAACGCGGCTGGGTCGACGAAATTCTAACCTCCAATGCATACGAGGAATTGGCTCGATGCACGGACGAAGATGGCACGCAGCACCGTCTCTGGAAAGTGGACCGGCCGGAGGCGGTCGGCGAAATCACCGCCCAGTTTGAAGACCGCACGCTGGTGATTGCGGACGGGCACCACCGGTACCAAACCGCCCTGGACCACTACGCCAACACCGGCCGCGACGAAGACAGCAGCCTGCTGGTTTGCTTGGTGCGTGACACGGACCCGGGCTTGCGCATCGAGCCCACGCACCGCATGGTGTTCGGCCTCGAATTCGATGATCTGGAGACCGCACTGGAAAGGGCATCCGAGCACTGGCTTATCGAGTCTTTGCGCCTTCCGGAGGATCCCGACGAAGCAGGCGTCGAGGCCCGCCGCATCGTGGACTTGGACCCCCGCTCATGCATTGTCTTGGCCGGCGACCAAGGCCGCATTTTGCGATTGCGCGACGGCCATGATGTGGACGAAGGCCGCGGCCGCTTGGATTCCCTGGTGGTGACGCGCGTCCACGAACGCCTGCTGGAGCCGTGGGGGGTTGCCCCGGATGCCATCGAAAGCCATGTCACCTACACACGAACCGCACGGGAAGCCATCACCGCCGCTCGCTCCGGGCAAGTTCCGTTCGTCGTGATGCTATCCGGTGAAGACGTGGACAGCGTCTTGGATGTGGCCTCCGAAGGCCATGTCATGCCCCAGAAGGCCACTTACTTCGTCCCCAAACTGCGCAGCGGCCTCGTGTTGGGCCCCCTGGATGAGCCGTCGCCCAAGCCATGGGCGGAAATTGCCGGGGATGGCGGGCCGAAGGACTTCCAACTGCCCCCGTTGGATTAGTCGACGCCCCCACCAAGTGGACGGTGCCGCCGCAGCAAACCGTGGCCAGTGGAGCCTTGGCCAGAATACGTGGCCATTAGCGTCTTATAGAAGACCTAACTCGGCTTTTCTCACAGATGGCCAAGAAGAACGCTGCTCAACAGGAGAAAGCCGAGAATCCGGCGCCTGAACCCGAGGTCCAAGAGGACCCCGTGGCGGTTTTTGAGGCCAAAGTGGTCGAGCTCGAAGACAAATTGCTGCGCGCCCGCGCCGACTACGACAACCTGCAAAAGCGCCACATGCGCGAAGCGGAACTCGAGCGGGACCGCAGCAAAGCACGCGTGCTCGAGCCGTTCCTGCAAGTCTTCGAATTCGCCCAAATGGCGGCCACGGAGGCCGAAAAAACACCGGGCGCCCTCGCAGAAGGCGTCAAGATGCTCGTGCGTGAATTTGATCGCGCCATCACGGACCAAGGCATCCACCCGTTCGGCACCACCGGCGACGCGTTCGACCCGAACCTGCATGAAGCGACGGGCGAAGCGGACGTGCCTGGCATTCAGCCCGGACACATTTCCGGCGTCATGCGCCCTGGCTACAAGCTGGGCGAGCGCGTCCTGCGCTACGCCAAAGTCACCATCCAACCGGCCCCCGCCGCCGCAAGCGCGGACGACACATCCAATTCCACGGAGGAAGAATAATGGGACGAATCATCGGCATTGACCTCGGAACGACAAACAGTGAAGCCGCCGTCATGGAAGGCGGTCAACCAAAGATCATCCCCAGCGCAGAGGGCAACGTGTACGGAGGCAAGAACTTCCCCAGCGTCATTGCATTCAGCAAGGACGGCGGCGAAGTTCTCATCGGCGACGCGGCCAAACGCCAAGCCGTTACCAACCCGGAGCGCACCATCCTGCGCATCAAGCGGAAGATGGGCACCGACTACAAGGTGACCATTGACGACAAGGACTTCACGCCCCAGGAACTCTCCGCAATGATTCTTCGCAAGATCAAGCACGACGCGGAAAACTTCCTCGGCGAAGAGGTCACCGACGCCGTCATCACCGTTCCCGCTTACTTCGACGACGACCAACGCCAAGCCACCAAGGACGCCGGCAAGATTGCCGGCCTCAACGTCAAACGCTTGGTCAACGAACCCACGGCCGCCGCCTTTGCCTACGGCATCGACAAGACGGAAACGGACCAGAAAATCGCCGTGTACGACTTGGGAGGAGGCACCTTCGACATCACCATCATGGACATGGGTGACGGCGTGTTCGAAGTGCTGTCCACCAACGGCGACACGCACCTGGGTGGCACCGACATGGACGACGCCATCATCGAATACTTGGCGCAAACATTCCAGGACCAATCCGGCATTGACCTGCGCAACGACCGGGGCGGCATGCAACGCCTGCGTGACGCCGCGGAACGCGCCAAAATGGAGCTTTCTGGCATGACCCAGAGCACCATCAACCTCCCCTTCTTGGCCCAAAAAGATGGCGAGCCCCAACACTTGGAGCTCACCTTGAACCGGGCCAAGCTGGAAGAGCTCATCAGCCCCATTGTGGAACGCACCCGCGGCCCCTGCGAAGGCGCCATCAAGGACGCCGGCCTCAAGCCCAGCGACATTGACAAGGTCATCCTGGTCGGTGGACCCACCCGCATCCCCATGGTCCAAGCCTTCGTCAAGAAGATCTTCGGCAAGGATGCGGTGCGCGGTGTGGACCCGATGCAGTGCGTGGCGCTCGGAGCCGCCATCCAAGCCGGTGTGCTTTCCGGCGAAGTGGACCGCGAAATCCTTCTCTTGGACGTAACCCCACTTACCCTGGGCATCGAAACCATGGGTGGCGTGCGCACCGAGTTGATTTCCCGCAACACGACGGTTCCCCACAAGAAGAGCCAAATCTTCAGCACGGCCGCCGACAACCAATCCCAGGTGGAAATCCACGTCCTGCAAGGCGAGCGCCCCATGGCCGCGGACAACAAGAGCCTCGGCAAGTTCATTCTCGACGGCATCCCGCCCGCCCCACGCGGTGTGCCCCAAGTGGAAGTGACGTTTGACGTGGACGCCAACGGCATCCTCAAAGTCACCGCCACCGACAAGGGAACCGGCAAGGAACAGGCCATCACCATTGAAGGCAGCAGCAAACTGTCCGATGACGAAGTTGAGCAAATGAAGAAGGACGCGGAGGCCCACGCGGATGAAGACGCCAAGCGCAAGGAAGGCGTCGAAATTCGCAACGGCGCCGATCAAGCCGTGTTCCAAGCCGAGAAGATGCTTGACGAAAACAAGGACAAGCTCGGTGACCATGTGCCCGCCATCGAAGGCGCCGTCCAGGAACTCAAGGAACTGCTCACCAACCCAGACGCCGACGTTGAGGCCCTCAAGGAAAAGACGGAAGCGCTTTCGAAGACCATGGAGCCCGCCATCATGGAGATGTACCAGAAGGCCGCGGAAGAAGCGCAAGCCGCGGAAGGCGCACCCGCTCCTGAAGGAAACGATGACGACGACAACGTCGTTGACGTGGACTTTGAGGAGAAGACGGACGACGACTCCAAGTAGCCAAGTCGCCGCCTGGGCATCTTTTCCCCTTCTCCACTTCGCTCGACCCCCCCGCGCGCGCTGGATGCCGCTTCAGTATGGCACAGAATGGGGCTGCCGACTTTCGATAGTCCGACCATCAAGGGGAAATAGGGCGCCGAATCAATCTGGTATTGCCCTCGCGCACCGTGCTCTTCCCACCACCCACCACCATCGGTGGGCGGGGGCTTCTTTTTCCCTATTCTGCAGGCGCTGGCAGTTCAACCGGCTGCATGTTGGCGGCGGATTTTTTCCATCCGGAAATGCGCCGCGCTGTGATTTTGTTCTTCTGAACAGTGGTCTTGACGCTGTCCATGTAGGCATTGACCGCCGCTTCGATTTCCCCTGCGCTCTTCGTTTGCAGGTCGGGGATGCCCGAGACACCGCCGCGGTAGAGGGCTTCAGCGTACTGTCCGGCAATTCCGCTGACCTTCATCAGTTGGGCCATGGCGAGCCAGGAGTCGACGGTCTTGGCGCGCGCCCCTGTAATTTCCTGAACCCGTGCCGCGCCTTCGTAGCAGAGACGGGCCGTGGTGTGGATGCCCGCGTCGGCCAACTTTTTGGCGTACACGGGGCCGATGCCTTCCACGTCAATGACGTCGTCCACATCGCCTTCGTAATCCGTGTACGTGGCCGGGCCAGGTTCCTGCGTCGGTTCTGGCTCCGCAGGAGCCGGTGTTTCCTTGGGCGCAGGCTCCGCTGCGGCCGGCGGCGACGCGGGTTCGTCTCCCTCCGCGAGGCCCATGCCCCCTCCAAGGAATGCGGGAACCTTGACGCCGTCGCGGCC
>JBFJWV010000058.1:0-6967 GCA_041623515.1 Thermoplasmatota archaeon
ATGCGAGCCGCCGCCATGAGCATGGCGGCTGCGGCGGCCATCGTGATGGCGATGGCAAGGCCAACGTTGAGCAGGCCCGCATTGGTGCTTTGCACGATGACCAGGCTGATGGCTCCTGGCCCCGCCAGCATGGGCAAGCCCAGCGGCACAAAGGTTGGGTCCGATGGCGGCTCATCCGGGTCCAATTCTCCGCCGGTCGGCAATTGGATTTCGCGCCGGGGCACTTCGCGCCCTTCCTTGAGCATGTTGAGGCCAATGACCACCAGCAGCAGCCCCCCGGCCAATTGCAGGGCGTAGATTTCGATTCCCAGGAATTGCAGCATGCGCCGTCCGGCGAACGCAAACACGAACAGGACAGCGCCTGCGAAAACGCTGGCTTTGAGGGCAATCTGCAGCCGTTGCTTGCGTGTGTGCTCACCAGTCAGGCCCAGAAAGAGTCCGATGGACGCGAAGGGATCCACGATGACAAACAGGGGAACCAGCACGAGAAGCAAGGCTTCGAACTGCACAATTTTGGCCACCTGGTTCGGCGTTTAACCCCGCCGGTTCTACGGAAACCGTAGTGACCCGACCCATCTTGTTCCGGCACGGTTTTCCCCCCTTCCGCATTGGAGGATTACGATTTTCGTAGGTGAATGATGGCCATCCGAGGAACTGAGACGAAGCCCGCAATCAAAACGCGCATGCCCGGCCCGGAAGCCCGCAAGGTGGTGCGCCGAGACGACAAGTGGCTCCTGAAGTCCACCAAGACCGCGCCCGTGACCATCAAGAAAGCCAAGGGCTGCGTTGTGGAAGACTTGGACGGCAACCGCTTGCTTGACTTCGCCGCAGGCATTGGCGTGCTCAATACGGGCCACAGTCACCCAAAGGTGGTCGCCGCCATCGAGAAGCAAGTCAAGGATGCCATCCACTTCGCTGGAACCGATTTCTACTACCCGCAGCAGGCCGACCTCGGAGCGGAGCTGGCCAAGATTGCCCCCATCCAAGGGGCCGCCAAGACGTTCTTCGCCCAATCCGGCGCCGAGGCCAATGAGGCAAGCATCAAGATTGTCAAGCACGCCACCGGCCGCGGCCGGCTGCTCGCGTTCCAAGGCGCATTCCACGGCCGCACCCAGGGCGCATTGAGCCTGACCGCATCCAAGGCCCGCCAGCAAGAGGGGTTCTTCCCATCCATGCCGGGCGTCACCCACTTGCAGTTCCCCAACCCCTACCGCAACATCTGGGGCATTGATGGGTACGCGGACCCGGCAGAGCTCACGAACCGGGCCCTGGAGCACGTGGAAGAAGTGCTGGAAACGTACGTTCCCGCTGGCGACGTGGCGGCCCTGTTCTGGGAGCCCATCCAAGGCGAAGGCGGATACATCGTGCCGCCCAAGGAATACCCGGCCAAGCTCCAAAAGATGCTGGCCAAGCACGGCATTCTGCTTGTGGCGGACGAAGTTCAAACCGGCTTCGGCCGCACGGGCAAATGGTTCGCATCCGAACATTTCGGCGTCAAACCCGATGTGATGAGCATTGCCAAAGCGATGGGAAGCGGCATGCCGATTGGTGCGTGCGTGGCGCGCGCGGACTTGGACTTCAAGGACACCGGCTTCCACTCCAATACATACGGTGGCAATCTACTGAGCTGCGCAGCCAGCCTGGCCACCATCGACGTCATCCGCCAAGAGAAACTGGTCGAAAACAGCGCAAAGATGGGCGCCCACATGGCCAAGCATCTGGACGAAATGACCGACGAGTTTGCCTGCATCGGCGACCACCGTGGCTTGGGCTTGATGCGCGCCGTGGAATTCGTGAAGCGCAACGGCACGCCCGACCCGAAATTCCGGGACGCCGTGGAGGAAGCCGCATGGAAGGCGGGCTTGATTCTCCTCGGCTGCGGCAAGAGCGGCATCCGGTTCATCCCTCCCCTGAACGTTTCCGCCCGGCAGATTGACGGCGCCATGGATGTGTTCCGTGCCGCCTTGAAGAAGGCGCTCTGAAACCTGCTGGCCAACAACGGTTAAGGACGGGCCTGCGCGATGGGTGAGGGTGCGTTGGGCAGCGGTAGCAATTGTTCTCTTGATGCTGCCCGGCACCATTCCGGGTCAGGCCGGGCCCGACACAGTCCAAGTCAACGAGGACGCGGAGGGCGATGCCGTCGTATTCCCCCTGGCATACCATCGGTCGAACGTTGGATGCCCGACGGTGAATGAGCCGCCAATCATTGACGACGACCCCTCTTCGGAGGTCGAGGCCACCTGCAGAGATGCGCACGCGGCGGCAGGGCAAGGGGACGACCGCTTGCGCGCCAGCGGGGCCTACGTGGGTGTGCCCGCGCCCAAGAACATGGACATCATCGCAACCACGGTCACGCCGGCCGATGGGGGCTGGTGGCTCGGTACCACGATGGCGGGCGTCGAGGGCGGCATCGAGCAGTGGGTGGACCACGAACGGGGCATCGGCAGCGGCATCAATTATCGATTCAACTCGAGTGCACACCCGGACTGCGTCATGTGGACATACTTCCTGACATTCCCTGGCCACGAACTGGACTCCGCTTTGGCGTCCGTTGTCATGGAATGCCGCGGAAACCAAACCTCCGCCGACGCGCTTGGATTGCCTTGTGCGCGAAGCTGCCTTCTTTCGACCCATGTGCGCATTACGGAAGGAACGCCGGGCTC
This sequence comes from Thermoplasmatota archaeon, assembly GCA_041623515.1. GTDB lineage: Archaea > Thermoplasmatota > E2 > JACPAO01 > JAHFTW01 > JBFJWV01. The sequence continues at coordinate 2,664 of JBFJWV010000058.1, forward strand.
CATCGAATTTTGGCTTCCCGCCAACATGGCGAAATTGTTCGTGCCCGGTGAAACGCTGAGCGCCTTCGCGGTCTCGTATCACCAACACTGGGACCCGGATGTGGGCAACGGCGTGGCCCTGGATGGAACCCTTCGCGTGGACGCCATCTCGCCATTTGGCTTCCAGAACGGCTACGAAGTGGACCGAACCGGTTGGGGCTACTTTACTCCGCAGCGTGGGCCAAGCCAGGAGCCAATCCTGGGCAGCCCCGCCATCCAAGACATCGATGTGGGGCGGCCGCCTCAGTTGGAATTTCCAGAGCTCGATATCTTGGCCCTTGCATTCCATGAAACGCCTTCCGTGCTCAGCATCGAGCTGGACATGGGGCACATCAGCCCCAACGCGACGGATCACGCCGTCAACATCGACATCGATTTCCAAACCGGTTCCAGGTACCGCTTCGGGTACGCCATCGAAGATGGCAAGATTTCCCCCTATTCCATCAGCAGCTACGTGGATGGACCCCCTATCCCATACGAATTCCATGTCACTGAAGGAACGCCCGGCAAGGCCGTTTTCACAGTTGGCCGGGAATTTTTCCCGGCGGCCGGACCCGCCGAGCCGATCCGGCTCTTGTACGCCATCACCTACTTGGTTGACATCGATCAATCCTCGGTCGGTAACGCGGAAACCATCAGTTACGGGACGCTGCGTTTGGGCGACATTAGCGACCTATTGGGCACCGTCAATTTGCAATACCAAACCGAAGGCACCGTTTCCAAAACCTACCGCATCCCAGATCACCCGAACGACGTGAGCACCCCCGTCGAACTCAATCTCGTGCCGTTTGACGCGGATGCGTTTGACATTCAATACGCCGACCTGTACTCCGATCATCACGACCACATTTCGTCATCCATTGCTCTGCGGACGGTGCAGCCCCTTGAAGTGCCGGCCGGATACGACGCAGCGTTTCGGGGCATCGCCCTGCAACTTGACCAAGGCGACGTCTTGGTCGGCCACTACCAGCAGTCGGGTTTCGGGGCGGGCGAATTTTTCTGCGCCACCGACACCCTTGGGTTCCAAGATGTTCCCCGGGACCCCATCTTGTTGTCGGAGCGCTGGGAACGGGTGCAAGGGCGCATCGAAGCGGCCGAATCACGCACGGTGGACGACAATGACCTGGCCTCGCAAGGTACGCGCATCAGCATGTCCATCCCCAAATCATGCCTGGGCTTGACGGGCGATGATTTGACGGCCGAAATGATGGACGCTCGGGCCGCCACGTACTTGTTCCGCAACCCATCCGGCCGACCGGGCCAAGGTGAAGCCGTGTTGCTCGACGATGCGCAAGCGTTGGAATCGTTTGCAGTCGACTTCGCCGAGCGACCCATCACTCCCACATCCGCTTGGGCCGAACCGTTCGGAATCACGAATTTCTGGGACATTTTCGGTGTGCTCATTGCCGTGGGCATTGCCGTCGTGAGCCTTGCCGTGGTTGTGCGCAAACGCGTGCGCATGAAACGCTACTTGGTTCAACTGGAAGATTTGGCCGACCATCACCACGACCACCCAGAGCAGTACGCCATCGAATTGGTGGCCTTGCGCAAGCGCCTGTACGGCGACTTGCTTTCGAACCGCTTGACGGAGGGCCACTTCGTCATGGTGGAGGAGCGGCTCCGTTCGGCGTTGTCCGGGACGCGCATCAACGCCTTTGGGCGCAGCTTCTACGCACTGCCACCGGCGCTGATGATTCGGCTCCAAAGTCTGCTCGCGGACGGTCGTTTCAGCCCGCATGATCACCGCGTCCTGTCGGACTTGGTGGGAACCCTCCGCATCAGCACCGCGAACCGCACCGACGTGCGAAACCAACTGGACCTCTGGGCCAGCCAAGACGCGGAAGTGGCTCGGCTCTCGAAGGAACGCAAAGAGCGGCGGCGACGCTGGCTGCGCGCCATCCAAAACCGCTTGGCCAACAACGGTTAAGGAATCGTACCTGCGTCCTTGACCGATGGTCCACGCGATGCACGAACCGGAATGGCCGGACAAGATTCTCTTTGCCGGACTGATGCTCTTGATTGGCGGCGTGTTGGGCACCTTGTTTGCCATTCTGTCGTTGATGGAAAGCACCGGTTCCGTGGCGGGCCTGGTGTTCTTCGAAGAAATTGCGCCCAGCTGGATCCTGATCTTCTCCGTGTTGGCCATTGTTTTTGGCGCGCTCACCGTTCACTACCAATCGTGGCTCATGGCCATGGGCGGCATTGGTGCAAGCATCCTGTCGCTGGGCTTCTTCGGCCTGGTGCCGTTGCTTGGCCTTGCTGCGGCCGTGGTTTTGGTCAAAGCGGCCATGGAAGGCGAGGAGCTGAAGTTGGACGAGCACCGGGTGGAATCGTGGGAATGGCCGGATAAGGCCATGGCCGCGTCCGTGTTCCTGACCGCTCTGGGCGCCGTCAGCCTCGTGCAAGGCATTGCCACCTTGACGGGCGATTACCAAGGCCTGTTCTTCGAGGCACCTGCGGGCCTCGGTGGCGTGGTCATCATCGTGGGCATCCTCTGCTTCGCAGCAGCCCGCATGTGCTTCCGGCAACAAAGCAGCCCCCTGCCGTGGATTGCCGCCGTGGCCGGCTTCCTGATGACGGGATACATCATCGTGGGACCTGCTTTGGCTGCCATCGCGATGATTCTGCTTGGCCTCGCCGAGAAAGAAGGCGAATTCTTGGCAGAGCCAGAGACGGCCTGAAGGCGTTTACTGTGTGATGCAGTTCCGTGCTGCATGATACTGCAACGTGGAAAGCTCCCCCGCCCCACACCGCTAAGACCCCCCGGCGCGCTCAACGGGGCGTGACCCTCCTCGCTGGGCCGATTCTGCTGCCGGATGAGACCGTCGAAGGCTGGATGGTTATTGAAAACGGCAAGCTCGTGGATTGGGGCGACGGGGACCCCGGCGATGCCCCGGACGCCGTCGGTTGGATTATGCCGCCCTTGGTCAACGCCCACACCCACGTGGCGGACGCTTTCCTGCGCGGCCAGCGCGGAATGCCCACAAGCATTCCCGAACTGGTCGGGCCCGGCGGATGGAAACACCACCAGTTGGCGCTCGCCCGCAAGGAGCGGGCCGCTGGAGGCGTGGTTCGCTACACCAGCGAAATGGCGGAGGCTGGCGTCAGCCATTTTGTCGACTTCCGCGAAAACGGCATCAGCGGCGCTCAATTTTTGGCCGACTTGCGCGACCAAGCCGAATGGGCGGAAGCGGAAGGAATCCAACCCCTGCCCGCCGAACCCCTCATCTTCGGACGACCCAACCTGCACGACTTCGACGCCGATGAAGCCGAAGACCTGCTGGAATTGGTGGACGGCATTGGCATCAGCGGCATGCGCGACTTTCCAGACCCCAACGACATCGCCGCGTGGGCTGAAGCCGCCCACAAGGCCGGAAAGCCCTGGGCCGTGCACTTGAGCGAAGACCGGCATGATGCCTTGGAGGGCGTCATGGCGTTGCAGCCGGATCACGTGGTCCACATGGTCCACGCCATGGCCGGTGATTTGCGCATGGCCTCCGATGTGGGCCTCCCGATCGTGGCATGCCCCCGCAGCAATGCCTTCTTCGGGCACGACGCCCCCCTGCAGCAAATGTTGGAGGCCGGGTGCCTCGTGGCCTTCGGAACCGACAACGGGATGCTGCAAACGGGCGACCTGTTCGAAGAGGCGGCTCACGCAAAGCGGCTGGTGCGGGGCATCGATGACGAAACCCTGCTGCGCATGATGAGCCACCATGGCCGCGTGGTTGCCGGATTGCCCGAATGGGACTTGCAACGGGGCCGCAACGTGGACGTGATCTGCGTCGACCAGAACCCATTCCCCATCCCCGGCATGGACCGCCCGGCCCTGCAATACCCGGCGTAATCCGGTCGGCCGCTTTTTGAAGGAGCCTTCAGTCGCGCGTTCGTGGACAAGACCGATGCCGTCATGGACCTGGCCAAGCGCCGGGGCTTCCTGTGGCCCAGCTTCGAGGTGTACGGCGGCGCCGCCGGATTCTACGATTACGGACCCCTCGGCGCTGTGATGAAGAAACGCTTCGAAGATTTGTGGCGCTTCGTCTTTGCCCAACGCAGCGCGGTCCCCATGGTCGAGGTTGCGTGTCCGCGCGTCACCATTGAACCGGTCCTCAAGGCCAGCGGCCACGTGGACGAATTCACGGACTTGGTTGTGGTCTGCAAGAACGGCCACCCCACCCGCGCCGACCATCTCGTGGAGGCCGCCGGCTTCGAAGGAACCGCCGATGCCCTCAGCGCCGAGGAAATCGATGTGGAAATTCTGGACCGCA
>JBFJWV010000059.1:0-6899 GCA_041623515.1 Thermoplasmatota archaeon
AAGGCCAAAGCCACTTTGCGTCACGGGGATCAATGTGCCGTAGTTGAAGATCCGGCCCAGCAAGCCCTGAGAGCCATCCAAATCGGTGATGACTTCGTAGCGCAACTGGCGCTCTTTTTGGACGAAGAATCCGCCCTTGAAGACAATCCGAAGATTGGTCAAAATGAACCGGTGGCTGCGGCGGTTCCATTCCGTGCCGAAGAGGGCCGGCATGGACAACGCAAACAGCAGCAATGGCAGCACGAGAACGTACTGGCTTGGGTCCTTCAGCCAGCCGTTGACCATGGCCAACGAGCCGACCGTGGCGAACATGCCAATGGCGAGGTAACCGAAGAAGATGCGCCAACGAATGCCCGCCACCGCGAAGATGGCGCCGAACACGGCCAGGCCCGCAATGGCATACACGTACCCCGCACCGGCGTTCCCGTACAGGAAGGTCCACACCTGGTACCATTTGCCGGTCTCGGCGTTTTGCCAACCGTCGCTGAGAAACACCCACAAGAGCAACAGGCCCCACAGGGCTGGAAGAACGGCGATGAAGTACTTGCCAAGCCAGCTGAGCGGGTGAGGCCGAAGGCTGGCCTCCTCCTGTTCACCTGGCAGCAAGCGCAGCTTCGACATCCCATGTTTCCGATGGAACTTGCCTTGGATAAAGCTACTTGACTGGATGCGTCCGCATGCGGCGCTCCGGCCCTAATCCACAACGGACAATTCAACCGGGCGACCGGCGAAGTCGTAGGCGCGCCAATCGGTGGGCCCGTAGGGACGGCAGAGAATCAAGTGGACCTCGCCGTGCTTTTCGAACAACTCGAAATCCGCATCACTTGGGTACGGATGCTCATCGGGGTGGCTATGGAGGCTCCCCCGAACTTGTTTGTCCAGCGGCGCCATCCACATGTCAAAGATGGCGTGTTCGTCACCGCTGACGGTTCCCGGCAAAAGGACCAGTTCCTCGATGGTGTCCTCTTCGACGCGCAGCAGGCATGCAAATTCTCGGGGTGCAGCCGGGCTGTCCGTTTCGCGCGCCGATTCACGCGCCATGTCCAAGCAGGAACGGCGAATGCAACGGATTCCCGCGGGATGCGGCTGTGTTTGCCGGGACCAATGGTCCCATTCGGCCCATGCGTCGGCTTCCGGCAGATGCCGGAACCAATGGTCGTACTCTTCGTCCGTCCATTGATCCATAGGCAGCGATTCGAAATCCGCACGCACCACGTACGAGCGCCCCTTCCGCCTGCGGCGACTGAACCAGCCCATGCTAGCGTGTCAATTTCGTGCGAACGCGTTCGTAAAAGCCACTGCCCAAACGGATGTAGCGAGCCTTGTTGGGGCTCGGCGTGATGTGCAGCGTCGCGCCCGTGGCCACATCGTAGCCGCGCTGGCCGTCCACCACGACACGCGCCTGCTGCACGCCCTGGGCGGAATCCCGCTCCAGGAGCGTGATGTCCACATGGGCATCGGCGGGAACCACCCAAGGTCGAGCCGCCAACTTGAACGGCGCGATGGGTGCCAGAATGGTGCCGGCCACGGCCGGATGCACCAACGGCCCGCCCACGCTCATGGCGTAGCCAGTGCTGCCGGTGGGCGTGCTCACAATGATGCCATCGCCGCGGTACGTGTCCAACGGCTCGCCGTCCACGTCCACGCGGAAGCGAATGAGTTTGGCAATGCGACGGGTTTGGAGGGTGATTTCGTTGACCGCATCGGGAAGGGCTTCGCCATCCAGCATGCATGCGAGCTTGTGGCGTTCCTCCACTTTGTGCTTGCCGGCCAGAATGGCTTGGATGGCGTCCTTGGCTTGGGGCGGCTCCACTTCAGCGAGAAAGCCAATCGCCCCCGCGTTGATTCCGAGGACTGGTTTTTGCGTCACGGACTGGGCACGCAAAATCGTCCCATCCCCGCCAACCGTTACCCAAAGATCAACGTCGGCGTCGACCTTGGCACTGGGGCGACCCGCCCGTCCAATGGGCTTGCCAATGCCTTCGGCACACAGGACGGTTTCACCAATGGATTCCAGATGGTTGGCCAGCCACTCCGCTTCCTTGCGGACGTGGTCGATGTCGCCCTTGCCCATCAAGCCCCATTTCATTGCACCGCCTCCAGCGCTGCCGCCGATTTCGCGGCCAGGATGCCCGTCCGCACGGACAAGTCGAAGGGGGTGGCCAAATCGGCGCCCGTGGCAGGGTCCACGACCAGTCCACCTGCCTCCCTCACGAAAAGGGTACCCGCTGCGATGTCGATGACCCGCAGCCATGGCGCTTGGACGTAAAACGCGTCCAATGCCCCGGTTCCGACCAGGCACAATTCCAGCGCGGCGCTTCCCAAATCGCGCAGATGGTGCCCGCGCCGCTGCTGCTCTTGCTTCAGCTCGTCCGTGCTGCTGTCCGCGATGACCGCCACCATGACTTCTTCGGCATCATAGGGTCGGGGCTGGACGGGGTCGCCGTTGACGTGAGCCCCTTGCCCGCGGGCGGCGGAATACACGTCTCCGGTCACGAGGTTTTGGACCACGCCGGCGTCGAGCTTGCCGCTGCCTTTGCGCCCGATGGCGACGCTGACGCAGTGGAACGGAATGCCGCGTCCGGCATTGCGTGAACCATCCAATGGATCGACCACGGCAACGAGGTCACCCCCGTGGTCGATGGCCCCGGCTTCTTCCGACAACACATCAACTTCGAGCGCCCGGGCCACTTCCACGATGGCGTCTTCCAGCAGTTTGTCGGCGAGGATGGTTGGCGTCCCGTCAGCTCCCATCCCCACGCTACTGTGCAAGTCGTCCCGTCCTTCTGCGGCCAGCCACGCGTCGAAGGCCGCGCTGGCCATGTGATGGGCCATCCGGAGGGGTTCCACGGTTACCCACTTGCGGAGCGATGCTTGAGACTACCGCCGGGGGCCGAACAAAGGCGGCGGCGGTTCTTGGCCGGTTGCCGCTGCAGCGCGGGCGGCCTTGCGGCGGTACATGAAGAAAATGGGCAGGCCGCCAAGCACAACCAGGAACGAGAACAGTCGGTTGAAGTTGTCACCCGAGAAATTGACAATTTGGTCATACACTAGGTAGCCGACGAATGAGAACGCGATGGCTGCGTAGGCGATGGGCACAAACGGGTACCCGGGAACCTTGTAGGGCCGTTCCAACTCGGGGTGGGTGCGCCGCAAAACCAGCAGCCCAACGGCGCTGAGACCGTAGAAGAAGAACGAGATGAATACCACGTTGTCCGTCAGCGCCTCGAAGTCGAAGAAGAGCAAGAAGACACCACCCAACAGGGCCTGGAACAGGATGGCCCAGCCGGGAGTGTGGTGGCGCGTCAGCCGCTCGAAAATGCGTGGGAAGATGCGGTCGCGACTCATGGCGTAGTAGATGCGGGGACCGCTCAGGGTGATGCCGTTGAGGGCACCGAAGACGCTGACCAGAATCATCGCCGCCACGATGTTCTGACCCCCGCCCCCGAAGATGGCGTTGGCCGCGTTCGTGGCGACCGTGCGCGCGCTGTCATTCAAGCCGGCAATCTTGGCATCGGCCAAGCCTTGGTAGCCGAGGACGTTGAGGTAGCCCAGGGTGATGGCAATGTAGAGCACCATGACCGCGACCAATCCGAGAATCATGGCCTTGGGAATGTTGCGGCCGGGCTCCTTCAATTCGGAACCCACCCGGACCACGTTGGTCCAGCCGTCGTAGGCAAACAATGCGCCCACCATGGCCACGCTGATGAAGAACCCAAAGTCGAAGCCCTCCAGGATTTGGGTGGAGCCGTTGCGTTCCACTTCGTACGTGGCGGATTCGAAGAAGCCCACGCCTGGGGTCAGGGCGTCGCCAGCGAACACCAGCGCAGCAATGGCCAATCCAACAATGACCAATCCCTTGGCCACGGTGAAGACCATCTGCACGCCACCGCCGTACTTGACGCCGTAGTAGTTGACCACCGACAGGACGCCGATGAGGCAAATGGCGAACAGGCGCGCCGTGGTAAACGGCGGGAAGAACGTCCCCGGAATATCGAATAACACGGTGCCGTCCGGGTTGTCTGCGATGACAAACAGTTGGTTGGCAAACACAATGGCCAGAGCCGCAGCGCTTCCAGCCAAGTTGATGGTGAACGCGACCCAGCCAGACATGAAGGCAGCCAAGCTGCCCATGCCTTCCTTGAGAAACACGTATTCACCGCCGGCGCGCGGGAAAATGGTCCCCAGCTCCGCATAGGTGAGGGCTCCCATCAGCGTCATGATGCCCGCGATTACCCACAGCCCGACAATCATGGCCGGGCTGCCGGTTCCTTGGGCCACGCGGTTGACCGACAGGAAAATCCCCGACCCGATGACGATGCCAACAATCATGGAGATGGCACCAAACAAATTCAATTCACGCAGCAGGCCGTCGCCGGATTCGTCCTTGGGGCGCTTGACGGCGTTGAGGGACTTGGAGACGGCCACTTTCTGCGCCATCGGCGCGCCTGCGTCTTATCCGTTGCCATGGGAACCCTTTATTCGGGGGATTGGGTCGGCCGACTCGATGAAGGAACAGGCGGAAGCGCGGACCCTCAAGGAAGGCCGCTTCATGCTCGTTGAGGACGAACCCATCAAGATCGACTCCATCAGCAAGTCCAAGCCGGGCAAGCACGGAGCCGCCAAGATTCGCATCGAGGGCAAGAGCATCTTTACGGGTGCCAAAAAATCCTACATGGGCAGCGTGACGGACAAGATCTGGGTGCCCCAGATGGACCGCCGCAGCGCCCAAGTTTTGGCCATCATGGGCGACCAGGCGCAAATCATGGACAGCGAGTCCTTTGAGACGTTTGAACTCCCCATCGAAGACTTGGAAGGCGTCGAAGCGGGCAAGGACTGCGTGTACATCGAGTGCATGGGTCGCCGCAAGCTGCAGTCCGTTTCTGGCTGATTTCGCCCTCAGCATCGAACCATCGGCGTGGCTTCGGCCACATTTGGCGGCCAATGCGCGCAAGTGTACGGTCCCGCCGCTGGATTTGCGGGCATAGAGGATATGGAGCCCGGGCCGTCATGTGACGGTCCATGTCGTCCAACGCCAAACAAGTCAGCAAGTGTCCCGTCATGCACGGCGGCGAAGAAAACCGCCAATGGTGGCCCCAACAATTGGACCTCCGGGTCCTCGCGGGCACCAATCCATTGGGAGCGGATTTCGATTACGCTGCCGAATTTGCGAAGCTGGATTATGCCGCGCTGAAAGGCGACTTGATTGCTCTGATGACGGACTCCAAGGAATGGTGGCCGGCCGATTACGGACACTACGGACCCCTGTTCATCCGCATGGCATGGCACAGCGCGGGCACCTACCGCGTTGGCGACGGGCGCGGAGGGGCCGGCGCCGGCATGCAACGCTTTGCACCCCTTGACAGCTGGCCCGACAACGCCAACTTGGACAAGGCACGTCGGTTGCTTTGGCCGATCAAGAAGAAGTACGGCAACAAGATTTCCTGGGCGGACCTGATGATTCTGGCGGGCAACTGTGCGCTGGAATCCATGGGCTTCAAGACCTTTGGATTCGGCGGTGGCCGGGAGGACGCGTGGGCCCCGGAGGACGTTTATTGGGGCCGGGAGCGCGAGTGGCTCGGCGACCACCGGTACACGGGAGACCGCCAATTGGAGGCGCCCTTGGCGGCGGTGCAAATGGGCTTGATTTACGTCAACCCGGAGGGACCCAACGGCGAACCGGACCCAGTTGCGTCGGGGCACGACATCCGGGAGACGTTTGCCCGCATGGCCATGAACGACGAGGAAACCGTGGCACTCACCGCGGGGGGCCACACCTTTGGCAAATGCCACGGTGCCGGCGATGCCGACCAAGTGGGCCCAGAACCTGCCGCAGCGGGGCTGGCAGAGCAAGGGCTCGGCTGGCGCAGCAGCCATGGCAGCGGCCATGGCGACGACACCATCACAAGCGGGCTTGAAGGCTCATGGACCGCCAATCCCATCCAATGGGACAACGGTTACTTCGATATGCTGTTCGGCAATGAATGGGAACTGACCAAGAGCCCGGCCGGCGCCTGGCAATGGCAGCCGAAGAATCCGACTGCGCTGGCTCCAGCCGCTCATGATTCTTCGAAACAGGTTCCCACCATGATGACGACGGCCGACATGGCGCTGCGCATGGACCCCATCTACGAGCCCATTTCCCGCCGCTTCCACGAAAACCCCGAGGAGTTCGCGGACGCGTTTGCCCGCGCATGGTTCAAGCTCACGCACCGCGACCTGGGCCCCCGTGCTCGCTACTTGGGACCCGAAGTGCCCGAAGAGGAATTGCTGTGGCAAGATCCCTTGCCACCGCGCCAGCACGAACCCCTTGACGACGCAGAAATTGCGGCACTCAAGCAACAAATCTTGGCGACCGGAATGGGCGTCGGGGACCTGGTTGCCACGGCATGGGCATCGGCGGCCACCTTCCGCAGCTCCGACATGCGCGGCGGCGCCAATGGAGCGCGCATCCGCCTGGCGCCGCAGAAGGATTGGCCCGTCAATGAGCCAGAACGCATTGCACCCGTCATCCAAGCGCTGCAAGAAATCAAGGACAAGTTTGACGCCAGCGGCAAGGGTGTGTCACTGGCCGACTTGATTGTGCTGGCCGGCTGCGCAGCCGTTGAGCGCGCCGCTCACGATGCGGGTCACGGCATCACGGTGCCGTTCCACCCCGGCCGCGTGGATGCAACGCAAGACCAAACGGATGAGGAGTCGTTTGCTGCGTTGGAGCCTCTGGCCGACGGCTTCCGCAACTGGACGCGCACGAAGAGTCCGGCCGAGCATCACCTCATTGACCGGGCCCAGTTGCTTGGCTTGAGCGGCCCGGAAATGACGGTCCTCGTGGGCGGACTGCGCGTCCTGGGTGCAAACCACGGCGCGTCCTCGCAGGGCGTGTTCACCGCCAACCCCGGACA
>JBFJWV010000060.1:0-6858 GCA_041623515.1 Thermoplasmatota archaeon
CAGGTCCTGGATGTGGGATTCACGGTAGTCCTTCATATTGGGGCATCACGGACGATTGATTTAACGCGGTCTAACTCGTTATTGACCGGAACCGCCCATTTTCCAATTGCCGGATACGAAGCAATTGGAGTACCTCCACTCTCCTGTTGTGGTGTGTTATGCCGCCGGCGGTCCATTGGTGTGCATGCGTTGGGACCAGGCGGAGACTGCCTTGCGGCGCCGGCTTCGTTTGCGGCACATGAGTTTGCGCACGGAGAAGTCGTACGCGGCTTGGTTGGCGCGATTTCGTGATTTTGTTGGGCGGCCGCCACGGGATGTTTCCGATTCCGATGTGGAGGCGTTCCTTTCGGATTTGGCAGTGCAGCAGCATGTGTCGGCGTCCACGCAGAACCAGGCGTTGAGTGCGTTGTTGTTTTTCCATCGGCACGTGTTGCATCGTGATTTGAGTGTGGATGCGGTGCGCGCTCGTGAGCGCCGTCGCCTTCCGGTTGTGTTGTCCCAATCCGAAGTTGGTGATGTTTTGCGGTGTTTGCCGGATCGTTTTGCTTTGATGGCCCGCTTCATCTACGGGTGTGGTTTGCGTTTGCAGGAGTGCCTTGAGTTGCGTGTCAAGGACGTGGATTTTGATCGTGGTTTGTTGACGATTCGTTCGGGCAAGGGGGACAAGGACCGCCGGACGGTGCTGCCCGATTCGTTGCAAACGGATTGGCGGGTGCATCTTGGAAGCACCCGTGCTTTGCATGAGCATGATCGTGCCAATCAGTTGCCCGGCGTGGCACTGCCCCATGCCCTGGAGCGCAAGTATCCCAATGCCGGCAGTGAGTGGGGTTGGTTCTGGGCGTTCCCGGCAAACAACATCTCAACGGACCCCCGCAGTGGCGTTGTGCGGCGCCATCACCAACACCCAAGTGCATTCCAAAAGGCGTTCAAGCAAGCCGTGAACGCGGCGGGCGTCGCCAAGCCGGCCACCATTCATTCGTTGCGTCACAGTTTCGCGACGCATTTGTTGGAGGCGGGCACGGACATTCGCACCATCCAGGAATTGCTGGGCCACAAGGACGTTGCGACCACGATGATTTACACGCACGTTGCCACCCGCAATCGCCTCGGCGTGACGTCGCCTTTGGAATCCATTCATGCCTGACGCTTGGCTGTTCGATGTGTATCCGCACCCGCGCCAAAGTGCATTGGTGGTGTGGATCAAGCACGGTGACCGGGTCACGAAGCAGCGGGTGCCGTACCAGCCGGATTTCTGCATCAAGGCCGGCACGCACACATTGGAGGATGCGGAGCGTCGTTTGGCCGCGGACGATCGGGTGGAGTGCACGTGGCGCAGCCGCACGGCGTTGTGGTTGCGGGGGCCCCAAGAGGAGGTGTTGCGGGTGCGGCCGAAGCGGTTGCAGGACTTGCACGCTGTGGCGACGGATTTGCGGCGGGCGACGCAGACGAAGGGATTCACGTTCTATGATGTGGACAATCAGCCGGAGTCCCGGTGGATGCATGAGCGGGGCCTGTGGACCATGTGCCGGCTTGCGGTGGGCCCGGACGGCAAGCCCCGGTTGCGGGCGGCTGCTGACGAGGATCGGTTCTGCATTGACTACCCGACTCCGGATTTGCGCACCGTGTCGTTGCAAGTCATTGTGGATGCGGAGGGCACGCACCGGGACATTGACGGCTACGACGATGATTTGGTGGCCATCCGTCTTGGGCGCACGTTGCTGTGCGTTGGCACCATGGGCGAGCCCGCGGCGGAGCGGGAATTGTTGTTGGAGATGCATCGTTGCTTGCGCCGCTTGGACCCGGACGTCATTTTGACGCACCACGGCGACCGCTTTGACATTCCGTACTTGCTGTCCCGCATCCAGCGCCTTGGGCTGCGCGAGGCCATCTGGTTGGGCCGCGACCCGGACCCGGACGTTGCCCGCCCGGACCAGCAGTCCAAGAGCATCCACACGTACGGGCGTTGGTTGTTCAAGAGCCACGCGTACTACTTGCGTGGCCGGTGGCACATGGATTTGTCCAAGAAAACCCTGGACGCGGAGGATGACCGCAAGGACATCCATGGCATCCTGTACTTGGCCCGCATCAGCAACCGGCGTGCGCAGGATTGCAACCGCAACGGCGCCGGGTACGCGTTGCAGCAAATGCAAATTGACCACGCGGTGGATTTGGGCGTGGCGTTGCCGTGGAAGCGCAACTTGGCGGAGGATTGGAAGGATGCGGCGACGTTGTGCGCCGTGGACCGCGGCGGCCAAATCATGGTGCCGACGCCGGGCATTTACGACGACGTGGCCGCCTGCGATTTTTCGGGGTATTACCCCAGTTTGGTGGTGCGCCACAACTTGAGCAGCGACACCATCAACTGCAAGTGCTGCCCCGATGGACCCGTCATCCCGGAGCTGGGTTACCATGTATGCCAACGCGTGCAAGGCCATCAGTCCATGATTTTGCGGCGCATCTGGAGCCACCGTCGCTGGGTCAAAGCGATGCTGCGCAAAGCAGCCACGGGTGCGTGACTTTCATTTTGGAAACCTTCGCCCTTATCCCTGCGCCGTCAACTCAGGGCCTGTGAGCGAGCACCAGTTGGAAGTGCCCGAAGCCGAAGCCTTCAGTTTCTGGACGCACGCCATTTCTGCAGCGGCCGCCATTCCCGTGCTGGTTTTTCTGGTCTTGCAAGCCGAGGGGGCGCTGGAAGTCACCAGCATCACGCTGTACGGGGCCAGCCTCATTCTGCTCTTCTCCAGCAGCGCGTTCCATCACACGGTCGGAGGGCTCGGGCCCAAGTGGCACGCGTTTTCCCGCCGCCTGGACCACATCGCCATTTTCTTGCTCATTGCCGGCACGTACACGCCCATCAGCCTCATCACCCTCGGGGGTGCGTGGGGTTGGAGCATTGCCGGCGTCGTGTGGGGCATTGCCCTTGGCGGCACCATCCTCAAGATTGTCACGCCGCATTCTCCGCGCTGGATCACGGTGGCACTCTACTTGATCATGGGGTGGGTGGTCGTGGTGGCCATTTGGCCATTGGTGCAAGCCATGGAGCTGGCGGGGTTGCTGTGGCTCCTTGCGGGGGGCTTGTGGTACACGGTGGGCGCGGTCATGTACGCCCGCAAGAAACCGGATCCCTGGCCCAAGCACGTGGGCTTCCACGGTATCTGGCATGTCTTCGTCATGGCGGGCGCGGCATGCCACGTGGTCGTGGTGTGGCTCTACGTTGTCTAGTGCTGCCAGCGTTCCAGTTTGGGAATTTTCTTGGCCGCACTGCGCGCCATGAATTTGGGCAGGTGTTTCTCATCGTGCAGGACGCGAATCACCAAGTTCTGCATTTCTTCCACTTTCATTTCCGGTTGCACGAAGTGCCCGTCTTGGTAGCACATGCTGCAGTACTGGCTGCTGTGGGAGCCGTCCGCTTCGGTTCCCCCATCGTTGGCGTCCAAATCCATGGGCATGCTGCAGCTTTGGCACACGGCGCGTTCCTTTCCGAACATGCGTCGTTCTTGGCCCCCGGGACCAAAGGGAGTTTCTGAACGTTCACTTGGCCCCCCGGGAAGTGCATACGTTGGGCCATGCAAGCAACCCCATGGACCCGGATGTGGTTGCCAAATGCAAGGCCATCAAATCGGAGCACAAGGCCATCGGCGTTGTCTGCTTCGGGTATTTCCGGTACCGCAACGCCCGGTTCGGTTGCGCGGAAGTGCATCAAGCCATCCAAGCCTACGGTCGCCAAGGCATGACGCAAGCCCGACGCGTTGCCCAGGACATGGGCTATGAGATGGTGCACACCATGACCGATTGCGCCTTCTTCCAAGGCAAAGGAATGACCCGGCGCGATGCCTTGCGCATGGCCCGCCGCGTCAGCACGGAAGTGGGCGTCCCCATGGACGTGGAAGGGGTGTACAAGTGGGTCGTGTTTTTGCCCAGCAAAGTCCACAGCCACAGCGAACCCGGAGCCGTCGGCGTCCCCAACCGGTACTATGGCAAGTTCCAGGATGGCACCCTGAAAGTGCGCGGCATCGAAGTGCAGCGCCACAGCACCCCGGATTGGATTCACGACGTGCAACAACGCATGCTGGATGTGCTTGCGGAAGCGGACAACTCCGCGCAATTCATGCAGCGCATTCCCCGCGCATTGGCCGTTGCCCAAGCGGCCGCAAACGACCTGCGCAACCGCCGTGTGGCGCCGCGTCAATTGGCCACCATGGTGCAAGCCACGCGGGAAGTGGAGGAGTACCAAGCCGACACCAACACCAAAACCGCGTTGCGGCGCCTGCGCGATGCGGGCACGGAACGCAAACCCGGCGAGTACGTCAAGTACGTCGTCAGCCGCCAGGACGGTCCCAAAGAGGGCCGGGTGGTGCCCATTGAATTGTTTGCTTCGAGCAGTCCGTGGTTTGGGGACATTCAGACCACGTACCACGTGGCCCATTACGTGCGGTTGCTGGCCCGCAGCGTGGAAACCTTGTTGGCACCGTTTGGGTATTGGGAGGATTTCGTGCACGCGTGGCTGATGGGTGCAAGCGACCAGCCCTTGCCCCCTGCACCGTCCAGGGTGGATGTGCCCGCACGCCCGGAATGGGTGGCGGCGTAATCGGCCCTTGCACATTCTCTATCCCTTGCGCCAACGAACTTTGCTTGATGGACGCTCAAGCAATCAACCGCCGCTTCAAAGCCGTCGACAACAAAGAGCCCCTGACCCACATCGCAGGCTGGCTCCGGGGGGAATCCAAGCAAGTCCCCGTCATCATGCACGGAAAGAAACCCTACGCCATCGTGGACTCCCGGCGATTGGGCAGTCGCGGCATTCGCGCCGGCACGAAAACCGCACGCGCGGCCCTTCCCGTTCCCGTGATTCAAGAGGATGCCAGCCCGGAGGAAGTGCTCAAGCATTTCTCCGAGACCCAGGCCCCTTACTTGCCCGTCGTGGATGCCCACCACCGCCTCGTTGGCACCGTTTCCGCCGAGTCGGCCTTGGAATGGCTGGATGAGGCCCCTGACGCGGCCCATGCATGCGAGAAGGTGGCGGCGTTGTCACCCGAGGATGACATTGAAGCGGCCACGCAAGCATTTGCACGCACCCGCGCCGATCACTTGCCCGTGGTGCTCAACGGGCGCCTGGTCGGCGAATTGCCGCGCTCCGCCATTTTGCGGTTGCAGGCCATCACGGACCAGCCGGACGGCCTGCGTGACTGGGGCGGCGAATCATCTGACATCCGCCACCAACCCATTGCCAGCCACATGAATGCAGCGTGGTCCGAGTGCAAAAGCCGCGACCCGTTCGACCTCACACGCGACACCGTGAGCCTGAATGGTTACGCGTTCGTCGTCAAAGGAGGGCACGTGGAAGGCATCCTGACGGCCCCTTCCATTGAACGCGCCGCCCTGCGCAAGCGCTAATCAGCAAACGCGTCGAGATTCCCTCGCGCCTTCGGCTCGATCAGTTCCGGCCCGTCGCTGGCTGCATTGCCAACGGCAGCACCGACTTCGTGCATTTGCAGGACATCGCCCGCCGGACCGGCCAATTCCAAAGTCGCCTCGGCGCCGCCATGGAGCCATGTTTTTGCATCCGATTCCTCAATGATGACCGGCATGCGATCGTGAACGTTCTGCAGCAATTCGTTGGACCCGCAAGTCACGATACTGGCGCACCGCAGAGACTCCCCCTCCCAGGTGCGCTCACCCATGATGCCGCCAAGAAGCATGGGCTGCCCGTCGGCCCGGGAGACGAAGTGCGGCGCATGGCGCTTGTCCTGGCTCCACTCATAGAACCCCTTGACGGGAAACAGGCAGTTGCGGCTGCCAATCAAGCCCCGCCACATGGGGGACTCAAACGCTGTTTCAATGCGGGTGTTGAAGACGCCATTGGGCCGCTTCGCAATGGGAAAACCCCATCGCGCAACGGTCACTGTGGTGTGGTCGCCATCCCGCGCAATCACGGGCAGGTGGCTGGCCGGCGGCACGTTGTACCGCTGCTTTTGCAGAACGTGTTGCACGCCCTCCGGGAAGTCCACATCGTCCACCAATTTCTGAACGAGCTGTTTCGTGAGTGGGTCCCACACGTACACAATTCGACCGCACATGTCAGCCCCACCCAATCTTCTCGAAAGTCAGCACGTGATTCACCCAACAACCGGTTCCGGGTTTGCGCAAATCATCCCTTTGCCTTCGTAGGCCCAACGAACCGCGCCCGTGGCATCCTGCACTTCCATGTCGGAGGCAGTGAGGCCAATCAGGCCAGCCATGTCACTCCGCCTTGGCCGCCTTGGCCGCCTTGCGGGCTTCCTTCTCGGCAACTTCCTCGGCGGTTTTGTGGCCGCCCAGGAAATAGGTGCGACCCATCTTGCGGAACCACTTGTACGCGCTGCCTTCCTTTCGGGTTCGGCTGCCAAAGTACAGGTGCCGGCGCGTGACTTCGCCAAGCCACTCATCGGGAATCTCCAGGAAGCGGTTGGGGTCTTTGTTCAATTCATCGACCACTTGCCGCACCGCGATGGTGGCTTCCGCTTCATCGATGCCGCGCGCTTCCAAGTTCTTGAGGTGCTGACGCTCCATGAGCGTCTCTTCAATGACCTCCAGGAGCCGGTAGAACAGTTGACCGCGTTTCTGCGTCTTGACGGGGCGGAAGTGACGCAGCAGGAATTTGTCATCGGCGACCAATTTCTGGATGGGGCCAGCGTGAGCGAAGAACAGGGTTTTCGTCACTTCCTCAGGGTCCGGGTCGCCTGACTGGCGGTGGGCCGTCAGGAACTTTTCCACAAGAGCCGCCGGGTCGGGACTCAGTTGGAGCCCTTCGGCGACCGCTTCGTCCACGTGGGCACCCGAGAGCCCCGCGCGCAGGTTGCGCAGGGAGGCCTGCCATGG
>JBFJWV010000061.1:0-6825 GCA_041623515.1 Thermoplasmatota archaeon
AACCCATGCTGTTGGTGTATGGAATCCTCCGGTACCAAATTCTTGGCTTGGACGCCAAGGTGAAGTTCACGATCAAACAATCCACGCTGGTGGCCATCTTCGTGGGCTTTTTCGTTGCCGTGACACAAATCACGGGCGCCTACATGGAGGACGTGTTCGGCAGCAGCGTCATCGGCGTGCTTGCCACCGGCCTGCTGTTCATCGCGTTCTCGCCTCTGCGCCGCTTCGCGGAGCGCGTGTCGTCCGCTGCAGTTCCAGGCGCACAGCCCGTTGCTGACATGGGTGCGGATGCACGCCAGGCCTTGTTTCGGGAGCAATTGGAATTTGCCTGGGCCGACGGGACCATCACGCTGCACGAGCGCAAGCGGCTCGAGCAACTGCGCAGCCGGCTCGAAATTTCACCCGAAATGGGTGCGCGCATCGAAGCGAAATTGATGGGCGCTTAGCCGCGGGCCTTATCGAGAGCTTCGCCCACCTTGCTTCGGCGGCGGCAAATTCCCGACTCGATGGCGGCGGCTTTGACGGCCTTGGCCACCTTCTTGCCGACCATGGGGTGGAACACGCTGGGAACGATGTAGTCAGCGGACAGTTCGTCCTCCTTGACCAATTGAGCGATGGCATGGGCCGCCGCGAGCTTCATTTCTTCGTTGATGTCCGTGGCGCCCGCGTCCAATGCACCTTTGAAAATTCCTGGGAAGCAGAGCACGTTGTTGATTTGGTTCGGGTAGTCGCTGCGGCCGGTGGCCATAACGGCGACCGCATCGCCCGCCTCCTCCGGGGTGATTTCGGGGTCCGGGTTGGCCATGGCAAACACGATGGGGTCCTTGGCCATGGTCTCGACATCCGCGCGCGTCAGCAAGTTGGGGGCGGACAATCCCACAAAGATGTCGGCGCCTTTGAGCGCCTCTTGCAGGGTCCCCTGGAAGCCTTCTGGATTGGTCAGTTCCGCGTACTCTTGCTTGGCGGAATTGAGACCTTCTCGCCCCTTGAAGACCGCGCCTTGGGAATCGCAGCCGATGATGTTGGTGGCGCCCGCGGCCAGCATGATTTTGGTGCACGCTGTGCCGGATGCGCCGACGCCAGAGAGCACGATTTTGCAGTCCTTGATGTCCTTGTCCACGACCTTCAGGGCGTTGATGAGGCCGGCCATCATGACCACTGCAGTCCCGTGCTGGTCGTCATGGAAAACGGGGATGTCCAGTTCCTCCTTGAGGCGCCGCTCCACTTCGAAGCAAATGGGGGCCGCAATGTCTTCCAGGTTGATGCCGCCGAAGGTGGGTGCAACCGCCTTGACGAAATGGACGATCTCGTCCGCTGTGTGAACGTCAATGCACAGCGGGAACGCGTCCACGCCGGCGAATTCCTTGAACAGTTGCGCCTTGCCTTCCATGACTGGCATTGCGGCCTCGGCCCCGATGTTGCCGAGGCCCAATACGGCGGACCCATCGGAAACCACGGCCACCGTGTTCTTGCGAATGGTGAGGTTGTGGCTGGCGCGCTTGTCCTCCGCGATGGCTTTGCATACGCGGGCGACGCCGGGGGTGTACGCGATGGACAAATCGTCCCGGGTTTTGAGGGGGAGTTTGCTGGTGACCTCGATCTTGCCGCCAAGGTGCATCAGGAAGGTCCGGTCGCTGCTGGCGACGACCCGCACACCGTCCAATCCATTCAGAGCATCCGCAATTCGCTTCTCGTGATCAAAGTCCGTGGCGTTCACGGTGATGTCCCGAATCATGTAGGGGCCTTCGACGCGCACGGTGTCAATGGCGCCAATGGAGCCCCCTGCTTCGCCAATGCGCGTGGCAATTTTGCCAAGCTGGCCAGGCTGATTGGCAATTTCCAAACGAAGCGTGATGGAATACGAGGCACTCAGGTGAGGCACAAGCCCACCAACGAGCGTCCCGCATACAATCATTGGGTCTGTTGTTACGGGGCCATCGGGTCGTCGGGGTCGCTCGGTTTGAGTCGTGGTGGCGGGTCATTGTCGCTGTTTTCGTGCGTGGCCACGGTTTGGGGCCCGTGAGCGGTCGCGTGGCTGCGCTCGATGAGCTCGCGCACCATGGCAATGGCCCGGCGCGCGTTGCGTTCAATGGATTCAACCCGCGCATGGTCCTCGTGGGCGTTGCTTTCCTTGAGTCGCTGGGCGAGAACATGCGACTCCAGCAAGATGGGCATGAGCGGGGTGTTGAGTTCGTGCGAGATGAGATTCAGGACCTCAATCCGGGCCTGTTCCCG
Organism: Thermoplasmatota archaeon; assembly: GCA_041623515.1. Classification (GTDB taxonomy): domain Archaea; phylum Thermoplasmatota; class E2; order JACPAO01; family JAHFTW01; genus JBFJWV01. Next base: position 2,236 of record JBFJWV010000061.1, read on the forward strand.
GCCCAGCGTGACGGCGGCCTGCTGTTCCTGGCGGTCGGTGACATCGCGCACGGTCACGATGGCACCTTCCCATTCGATGTGCGGATCGCAGGTGACCTCCCAGTTACGCAGCCGCCCACCCATGCGTGCTTTGATGACCACGCTCGAACGCCTTCCGACCAATGCATCGTGGAAGCATTGCTCAAACAGAGACCGGCTTTCCTGTGGCAGGTGCATCCAAAACCTTGGCGTCTCGGGTTGGCAATGGGTGACATGGTCGCACCAGTCTTGGCCCGCTTGGTTGGCGAACAGGATATTTCCATCGGCCCCAATGGAGTAGATGGCATCCTGCGCGCTGGCAATGACGGATTGCAAATCGCCATGGGCTTGCTGCCAGCGCTGCGCGTTCGCGGCTGCTGCTTGGCGTTCCTTGTCAATGAGCCATGCGACGACGATGGCCAAGCCGCACCCCATGAAGGTGGATGGCACGTCTTCTGCACCCACCACCAATCCCGTGGCAAGAGTCGCGAAGGTCCAAGCGATGGCAAACCCGATGACGGCCAGAGATTGCCGGAATTGGCCAAACAGGACTCCGGAAAGCACCAACATGAAAACGTACGCCGTTGAGGTGAACGGGTTGTCCAGCAGGTACCGCCAAACAATGTAGGTACCAATCAGCAGGTAGAGGCTCGCGTGCAGCCCCATGTAGCGGATTGCAAAGGAATGGTGGCGCGTCAGCACGATTTGCAAGACCATGACGGCGGCAGCAAGAACGGCAAGGGGTGCAACTGGGTCCTGGTTCCCCCAGAATCCCGTCGTCGCCGTGTAGAAGATGGCCAAGGCCACGGCCATCACGGCGGTCGCCAGTTGGAAGATGGTGAGCGCCCGCGCTCGGTCAAATCCCTTTGCAGCAGGGTCGAGGCGGGCAAACCAATTGCTGGTCTTCTTGGCGGGGCTGTTCTGGGTGGGCGTGTCCATAGGGATTGGGATGGGTGGCGCGTCGGCTAGCGGCTGGATGTGCGGGATGGGGGGGAGGTCGCCACGTTGCGAGGCGCCGTGGGCGCAGGTGGAATGGTGGGCGCCAACACCGCGCGCGGATTCTGGCGAATCGGCTGCACGGAACCACGGCGGGATTCACGCAACGCTCGGTCGAACGCCTCTTCATCGTCAAACCGAGCCGTGACGTCGCGAATGGTGAGCATCATGCCATGGCCGCGCACGTGGGGCGCAAACGATGCTTCCCAATGCCGTTGCTGCTCGGCGTATGCGGCCGAAAAAAGCACCCGCCGCGTGTGCCCGCGCAGGGCCCCTTGGAAACAATGCTCGAACTCATTTCGAGCGCCGGGCGCCAACGCGCTCCAGAATCGAGGTGTACCCACGTCTACCCCGGCCACGTGGCCACACCAGCTCTTGCCAGCGGCATTGGCGAACTCGAGTCCGCCGGCTGCGTTGACCCGGAAAATGGAGTCGTCGCTGCTGCGCAGCAAGGAGTCCAACGCGTCGTGCTCGTCGCGCCAATGGGCGGACCACAATTCCGCGCGTTGCCGCTCGCGCTCCAACATGATGGCAACCACTGCAGCAAAGGCAAGGATGGCTCCTGTCGTGGACAATTCATCGGGGCCGGCTTCGACCCAGCCGCCAATCGCCGCCACCGCGGTCCAAATGACCGCCAAAGCGATGGTCACAAGCGTGCCTACCTGGCGCGACAGCACCAGGGCAGCCAGCACGGGCAGGGCCACGTAGGCGCCTGACTGCAGGGGACTGCCGGCCGCGTAGCGAAGGCCGATGTAGGTTCCGACTAAGCTCAAATTGATGGCGTGGAAGATGAAAATCCTCCATTCCACCGCGATGCGGCGCGTGGTCCAAATGCACAATGCCATCGCGAGGGCGGCGCCAAAACTCACGCTCACCAACGGGTCCGTCGCGTTGCGCCCCCCCGGAAGCAACATGAGGCCAACTCCCAGGGATGCTGCTCCGAGCGCGAGCACGATTTGCAGCGTCTCGAGCGCTTGGGCACGGTCGAATTGACCCGATGCAGGTGACGGACGCCGCCGCCATGTGGTGAGGTGATGCTTCATGCAGATGCCAGCGAGTGGGAGGGAATCATGACTCGTCGCGCAGGGCCGTCGAATCGGCCTCCTGCTGTGCGCGGCGGCGCTGCTCCTGTCGGCTCGGACGTTCCGAGCGCCGGCCTTCCACGTGCGTGGGAAGTTGCAGCGCAAAGCAAGCATCAGTGTGCTGCTCGCATACGGTCATTTTGCCACCCATGATCTCCATGCACCGGTTTGCCAAGTGCAATGGCAGGCCGTGTGCGCGGTTGCCAACCACGGCCAAATCTTCGTGAAACGGTTCAAACAGGCGCGCGGCGGGATCATTTTGCGGGATGGCCCCATGGTCGCGCACGTGGATGGTTGCCATGCCATCCTTTTCTTCGGCTTCCAGCACCACGTCCGTTTCCCGAGGTGCGTGCAGCGCGGCGTTCTCCACCAAATGAACGACCGCCGCCTTCAACAACTCATGATCCGCATCCAAGTGCAAGGCAGGATCTACAGTGCCCACGATGGGGCAGGGCACGCCGTCAATGGCGGCCGCCTCAACGGCGGCTTCGTCCAACACTTCAGCCAAAAGCGTGCGCCGCGTGGTTGCGCGAGGGGGATTGTGCTCGAACGCGTAGGCCGTCGCCAAGTGGTCCACAAATCGTCGCAATCGCGTGACGTTTCGCACAATCACGCTCACCGCCTGGCCCTGCGCTGGCGTCAATGGACCCAGTCTCGATGAGGCGAGCAGGGACGCTTCCATCACCAATGGAGTCAACGGCGTCCTGAGGTCGTGGCTCGCTACGTTGAGGAGGCTCAATCGTTGTTTGTGCATTTGTTCGCGGTGGTCCTGGATGAGTGCGTCGCTTTCACTGATTTCGCGAACCATCGCAACAACGCCGGCCCCCATGCTCAATTTGCAGGGGGACAGCACCACGTGCCATCGCCGCTGTGGGTCGCCGTCGCTGGTGCCTAGGTTGACTTCCACAACCTTGCCTTCATGGGCCACCCGCGTGCATTGAATCATGTGCAGGGCAGCTTCATCATCGAGGCCGTCCCAAATGCCGCTGCGCGAGTCGGCGGGTCGGCCGCTCACGGTGAGGTAGAAGTCGTTGCATTTCCGGTTCCAGCGCAGGAAGCGTCCCTCTTCGGAAAGCATGGCCATGGCGTCGGGAGCATTCTCCACCATGAGCGACAGCTCTTCGCGGGCGCCTTGCTGCTTTTGCAGCAGATCGCGCAACGATGCTTCGATGGCGTCGCGCCGGTACGCGGCGAGGGCCGTGAACAGCCCCATGCTGGCGAATGTGGCCATCCATTGGCCCCAGGGCACGCCTGCCTGCCAGAGCAAAAGAAACTGCATGACGGCGGTCGCCACGAGGTAAACGGCGGCTTGGCGCAGTCGCATCAGCAGCATGATGCCAATGGATGCCAGCAGCGGCGAAATCAAGCTCACCGACATGACGGCCGGGGGCCGCAGGAAGAACGAATCCGCAACGATGGCCCCGAGGCCCAGCACGAACAGGGCGTGAATGGCCACGGTCTCGTTGACGCGCAGCGAAATTCCCCAACTGATGGCGGCGGCGCCGATGGTGGCCAATCCGGTGATGGCCAAGGGTGCCCCCCATGACGTCTCAAGCAACGACGCAATGCTTCCCAAAACGGTGGATATGCCTCCGGCCGCCAACACCGCAATGAGGACAATTTGCAACCGCCAGGTTGGTGCCGGGGGTGCGTCGGTTTTGGTCGCATCGGGCTTGGCGCGCAAACGCGTTTGTGCGTCCAAGACGCGCAAGCGGTGACCAAGTCCCGGCATGAAGTGAACTGGAGATGAGCTCCGTTTAAGCCACGGCCTGGGGGACGAGGGGCCTTTTCCCCCTACGCGCAGCGCGGAAATTGCATCGAGAGGCAGTGAATGCCGCCAAAACCCCAGATCAAGTCCGTGTGATCGATGCCCACGATGCGTCGGTCGGGGAAGCAATGGTGCAAAATGTCGGCTGCCACGGCGTCGGATACGCCGCCAAATGTGGGCAGCAAAACCACGTCATTGGCGATGAGGAAATTGGCGTGGCTCCGGGGCAGGATGTTGCCCTCCCGTGTGGTGGCCAGTTCAGGCATGGGCAAATCGATGACTTCCAGGGGGCGTCCGAGGGCGTCCGTCATGGTGTGGAGCGCCTCCCGGTTAACCAGCAGCGACCGGTGGTCTGGGTGCTCCATGTCGGGCTCCACGCTCGTGACCACCGTTCGGGGGGCCACAAACCGGGTGATGGTGTCGATGTGTCCATCCGTGTCATCCCCGGAAATCCCTTCGTCCAGCCAGAGGACCTTCTTCGCGCCGAGGTGCTGCCTCAAGACGGCTTCCACTTGGTCTTCCGTTTGGCCACGGCCCGCGGCCACGGTGCGCGTGCAGAGGAACGTGCCTTGGCCGTCCGTGTCGATGGCGCCGCCTTCCAGGATGAATGGGATTCTCTCAGCAGACCAGGCGCCTGCTTCGCTCAAGCAGCCGGTGACGGCGTCGTCTTGCGCGAGGGTTTCGTATTTTCCACCCCATGCATCGAATTGGAAGTCCAATGGACGC